>JAYUYI010000322.1:0-1675 GCA_043752545.1 Thermoleptolyngbya sp. | reverse complement strand
AAATCTTTAGCATTTCTGGGACGTCCGATGCCCTGCCCATGTTTACCCAAATGGATGGCCGCACTATAGAGCCAGAAGTAGCCGTAGAGCAGGGCTGGCTGGCGTTTGTGGAAAATGCGCCGCTGGCAACTAAGCGCTGGATTGTGGCGGGGGCTACTGGAGTAGTGTCGATGCTGGCTGTGGCGGTTGTAGGCAATTTAGCCTCTAACTTTTTTGTGGCCGAAAAAGATAAGCCGACGGTGGTGCCCTATACCCAGCAGACGGGGCTGATGATGGCGGCGGCGGCAGGTTTGTTTGGGGCTGGTACTGCCGCCACATTGAGCTGGGCTACCTCGAAGCAAATTAGGCGATCGCTAATCGATTTGCAGGCTCAGTTCGATTCGGTGTCGCAGGGCAACTTGGGGGCACGAGCAACGGTCTACGCCGAAGATGAACTGGGTCAATTGGCGACCGGGTTTAACCAGATGGCACGGGTGATTTTTACCACTACCAGCGAAGCTCAACGCAAGGCAGAGGAGCAAGAGCAGGCCAAAGAAGACTTGCAGCGCCAGGTAATTCGCTTATTAGACGATGTAGAAGGAGCTGCTCGCGGAGACCTGACGGTGCAGGCCGAGGTGACGGCAGACGTGCTGGGTGCAGTGGCTGACTCGTTTAACTTGACAATTCAAAACCTGCGGGAGATTGTGCAGCAGGTGAAACAGGCCACCCGACAGGTGAGTAAGAGTTCTACTGAGAATGAAATCTTTGCGCGATCGCTCTCCTCTGATGCCTTGCGCCAAGCCGAAGAGCTGGCCGTTACCCTCAACTCAGTGCAGGTCATGACCGACTCGATTCAGCGGGTGGCAGAAAGCGCTCGGGAAGCAGAGGAAGTGGCACGTTCAGCGTCGGCCACCGCGATCAAAGGCGGTGAAGCTGTGGAGCGAACTGTATCAGGGATTTTGGAAATCCGCGAAACAGTGGCCGAAACAACTCGCAAGGTGAAGCGGCTAGCCGAATCATCTCAGGAAATTTCCAAAATTGTGGCGTTGATTTCGGCGATCGCGTCCCGCACCAACTTATTGGCATTGAACGCTAGTATTGAGGCAGCACGAGCTGGAGAAGCTGGACGGGGCTTCGCCATTGTGGCCGACGAGGTACGCCAGCTAGCCGACCGAGCTGCCAAAGCCTCCAAGGAAATTGAACAGATCGTATTGCAAATTCAGGGTGAAACCGGGTCGGTGATGACCGCCATGGAAGAAGGGACTCAGCAGGTGATTGAGGGCACCCGTCTGGCCGAACAGGCCAAGCGATCGCTCGAAGACATCATTCAGGTATCTAACCGGATTGATGTGCTGGTGCGCTCTATTACTGCCGATACTGTAGAGCAAACCGAAACGTCCCGGGCTGTAGCTCAGGTCATGCAGTCGGTGGAGTTAACCGCTCAAGAAACATCGCAAGAGGCACAGCGGGTATCTGGGTCGTTGCAAAGCTTAGTGGGCGTGGCGCGCGACTTACTCAATTCGGTAGAACGCTTCCGAGTAGAAAAATAGACGGGCGGCGGCTAGCTGACGCTCAGTCTCTCCGTAAAAACCTTGTCGTTTGAGAAAAAACGCATGGGTTGATCGGCTAAATTGCGGAATCGGGTACATTAGGTAGCAATATTAGGTAACTTGATTAGGTAACTTGGGGATTTCCC
>JAYUYI010000321.1:0-1677 GCA_043752545.1 Thermoleptolyngbya sp. | reverse complement strand
GGAGAAGGGGTTGGGGGATGAGGGCGGATTGAAAGTTGCACACCGCGTAAACTCAAAATTCAAAACTCAAAACCCAAAACTCAAAACTCCCCCATGCTGCTCGACCACATCCGCACCCAATTCGACAACGCCCCCTACCCGCGCAATCCCCTAGAGCAGTCGCCCCAAGACGACTACAACCAGCTCTTTATCCATAGCTTAGTCACGCCCTACTACTTGCGCGATCGCCGCGTTGTTGCCACCCAAGACAAAGTAATTTTGGATGCTGGCTGTGGAACCGGGTATGCCGCCCTGACGCTGGCGATCGCCAACCCAGGAGCCAAAATTGTCGGCATTGACCTGTCCCCCGAGTCGATTAAACTGGCACGTCAGCGGTTAGACTACCACGGGTTCAAAGACGCCGAATTTCACGCCATGTCGATCGAAGACCTGCCCAGCCTGGGGTTGGAATTTGATTACATCAACTGTGACGAGGTGCTCTATCTGTTGCCCGACACCCTCGGCGGCTTGCAGGCGATGAACGCTGTGCTCAAACCCACGGGCATTATCCGCGCCAACCTGCACAATGCCTTGCAGCGCGACGGCTTCTACCGGGCACAAAAAGTATTCCAAATGCTGGGGTTAATGGACGGCAGCCCCGGCGATGCCGACATCAAAACTGTAATTGAGACCATGCAGGCGCTGAAGCCCGACGTGAAGCTAAGAGAACAGACCTGGCGACCCGAGCACGCGTTGCCCGCCTATGAAGGCAACGTCATGGTCAACTATCTGCTCCTAGGCGACAAAGGCTTCAGCATGGTCGATTTGTTTGAGCTGTTAGACCAAACGGGTTTAGATCTACTCAGCATGGTGAATTGGCGACACTGGCAAGTGCCCGACTTGTTTCAAGACTCCGAAAACCTGCCGGCTTTTTGGGGCATGAGTTTAATGGCCGCAGAACCGCGCCACCACCTGCGCCTCTACGAACTACTCCATCCCGTCAATCGCCTCATGGATTTTTGGTGCACTCGTGCCGACGCTGAATGGGGTATTCCTGTCGATCAATGGGACGAAGCCGCCTGGTCTACGGCCACCGTTCATCTGCATCCCCAGCTCCAGGCTGAGCCGATTCGAGCTGCTCTAGTTGAATGCCTGAAGACAGCCCAGCCCTTTGAATTTACCCGCTACATTGACCTGCCTGCCATGGGAGAGGTGCGGCTAGATGCGGTGTTGGCAGGTTGCTTGCTGCCGCTGTGGGACGCCCCCCAACCCGTCTCCGCCCTGGTGCAACGCTACCTAACGCTGCATCCGGTTGATCCCGTGACTCTAGCTGCCATTAATCCCGATGCGGCGTTTGCAGCGGTGATCCAACTGCTCAACCGTCTCGATGCTTTTCTCTATGTTTTAATCGAGGCCGGGTAAGGTGATACATCCTTTAGGGGTGAAGCATTTGCACCAATACTCTGGCCGCTGTTCTCAGATCCTGATGTCCCGTAGGGGTGAAGCATTTGCACCAATACTCTGGCCGCTGTTCTCAGATCCTGATGCAAATGCTTCACCCCTACCAGCCCACGGCACTGGGTTTAAGCAACTGGCGGGCGATCGCGTCAAGCCTAAGGCGGTTTACCTAACAAAAAAATATAGAGAGTGATATTAAACCTCACGGAGTTGGGCAAATTAGATGTAGGAGTTAGAAGT
>JAYUYI010000320.1:0-1678 GCA_043752545.1 Thermoleptolyngbya sp. | reverse complement strand
ATCCAACAAAACTACGATTTGGCAACGATATTACCTCAACATTTGGCAATGGGTTTAGTCAGAGCTAGAAATGAGAATTGTTAATCTTCTGAGCACACCCGCCTCACCGAGACAGACATTGTTGTCATCGCATAGCGCAAATAGTACAATTAAACTATGTCAAATTAAATTGGACTAACGCAACCTCAATCACAATTGAGGAAAACAGGTTAACGTGTCGTACCTTAACGGATCTAATTTAACAATTTCTCCCAGTCACTGCCTTTGGGTTTGCAGTGGATAACGGGAATGAGACTGATGAACGAAAACAAGACTCATCAGATGCGGCAGCAAGTAGACGCGGTTTACCGCTCCGAGTCTCGTCGCGTTTTTGCCACCTTGATCCGCCTACTCGGTGACTTTGACCTAGCCGAAGAGGCGACCCATGAGGCATTTGCGGTGGCGATGCGGCCTCGTCTGGCGCATCCCTGACTCAGGGAGATTTGGCCAATTACCATTTGGCGCATGCCCCACGAGCCGATCTGTACGGCTACTTCACTAAGGTGACGATTTTTGAGCCAATTCTGGAGGGCACCACGAAATTTATCTGCCTAGGGTACCTGGACGAGACGAAGTGGGATGGGCTGTCTAACGCCGAGCGGATGATCGTAAAAGTCTTTCTCCCAGACCGTAAATCTGCCTGGGAGAAAGACTGCTTGTTAAACAATCCTTAGAGGTTGTTTGAAAAGTCCGATTGCTGGTAGCAAAACGGTATCGATCCCCCTAAATCCCCCTTAAAAAGGGGACTTTAAGTCCGGTTCTCCCATTTTTCTAGACGCGAAGCGGCTTCCCGCAGGGTAGGGGGGTTAGGGGAAATCGCTCGGTGCCTAAAAGCACAGCCGATCACTTTTAAAACATCCTCTTAGATCGAAGAACAATCATGCATACCGAACCCCAATCAGAACATCAATGGTTGGACAAATTCATCGGCATTCCCGCAGTCCATAAAGGCACCGTCGAAATTCGACCGATTCTGGACTTAACTGGCTTGCCATCGGAGCCGTAGGTTTCGGCAGAGTGTGGGATGGGCTACAGCGGTAGGGAGATGGCATGCCATCTCCCTGCCGCTGTAGCTTGGTGATAGCCGCTTAAGCAATGCGCCTAGCCTCCACAGTTTTCGGCAGTTTTATGGGGTTTTCTAATCCGGCGATCGCCAATTCCTAGCCGTTGGCGAGGGTAAAGATTCTTTTGCTCTCGACAAGAAGAGGAGTCGATTTCAATTTCATCCGTTTGTATTGATCTTGATTTTACGTTTGTCGATTTTCCCCTGTTCAGTCAAGACATCTAAGTTGCGATCGTAGTCTGAGGCCATGTCTACCTGATTGCTCAACACCGCGATCGCTTGCGCCGCGTGACTGGCACCTGCGCTGTAGTCAAATATAGCTTTTGGGTCAAGACTGCGGCGCTTAAATTCGGCCTAGGGAATCAGCTAACCCGACGTTGATCCGACATCTGCCAAACTGATTTTGAGCTTGGTGCCTGTCTGGCTTTGGGCGATCGCTTCATTGAGTGGATTAAACGGGGCATCGGCTCGTGCCATTAAGACCGAACAGTAGGTGGGTTTGTCTTTGTATTTGACGGTCGCGATCGCCTGCAACGATGGATCAATTGTGCTTTGCCAGTACATAGCCCCAAGGAC
>JAYUYI010000319.1:0-1679 GCA_043752545.1 Thermoleptolyngbya sp. | reverse complement strand
GATAATCCGACAGCCTGGAGAGGCACAACTCTATCAACTCTATGAAGAGCGATTGGGCGAAACCCTGAGCCTGGAGATGGTTGCTATTCCTTCTGGCAACTTTATGATGGGGTCTCCAGGCAGCGAACCTGAGCGACTAGATCGAGAAGGGTCACAGCACAAGGTTCAGATCAATGAGTTTTATATGGGACGTTATCCAGTGACTCAGGCTCAATGGCGCTTTGTGGCGGAACTGCCCCAGGTGGAACGAGAACTTAATCTAGACCCTTCAAACTTTAAAGGAGATGAGCGACCTGTCGAACGCATTTCCTGGTTCGATGCGGTAGAGTTTTGTGCTCGCCTGAGCCAATATGCTGAACTTGAATACCGCCTGCCGACGGAAGCAGAATGGGAATATGCCTGTCGATCGGGCACAACGACCCCATTTCATTTTGGGGAAACGATTTCTCCAGAACTTGCAAACTATCGGAGTTCTAAAACCTACAACAATTCTCCAAAAGGTGAATATCGAGAGGAAACAACCCCAGTTGGATCGTTTGGCATTGCCAATACTTTTGGGCTGTGTGATATGCATGGAAATGTGTGGGAATGGTGTCAAGACCATTGGCATGACAGCTACAAGGGTGCTCCGACTGATGGAAGTGTCTGGGTATCCAAAGACGATAAGGCTGCTCGTGTGTATCGCGGCGGTTCTTGGGACGACGATCCGGGGCATTGCCGCTCTGCCTATCGCTACACCTACGCGCCCGGTCTTACCTACGACTACATTGGTTTTCGAGTAGTGTGTAGTGCCCGGAGGACTCTTGCCGCCCACAGATAGCCCTTTACCCTCTCGCTCTCTTGCCCTTTTTGGCGCAAAGCGCTACGTGCTTTGGACACGTTTCGCGAACGATTTTTTTAAGCGTTGTAGTGATGAATGGAAAAGATAGTAGGTAGGTGCGATCGCCCGTGAAAGACTTTTTAATCAGCTATACCAATACCGATCGCCCGTGGGCAGAGTGGATCTCCTGGGTTCTGGAGGAAAACGGCTATGGTGTTGAGGCTTCCGTCTGGCAGACTGACGATACAGTGACTCAGGTTTGGCAACAATCGGCAGAATTTGAGCGAAGGATTGCACTCTTTTCTAAGAGCTATCTCGAAATGATAAATGCTGCCCCAGAGAAGGATGTCGCTGATTATATACATCGTTTGATTCGCGATCGCCAGCTAATTCCAATTCGGGTTGAAGAATGTAGCCCTCCAAAATGGTTAGCGGCGATCGCCCCTCTTGATCTGGTTGGCAAATCAGAACCCGAAGCAGAACAGGCTATCCTTCAGGTTTTGCAAGAGCGCTATGAAGGCGATCGCATTTCTATAGAAGGCGTTTCGACAGCAATAGAACAGACTATTCATGTTGACGGAAGCAGTAACCAACAACTCAAACAGCGACGCCAGCCTCATACCGTTCAGTTTTTTGTTGAGCCGTTGACCCCAGCCGTTGGCATCGAGATGATGCAGATTCCAGCAGGGAGGTTTTTGATGGGGTCGCCGGAGGATGAACTAGATCGGTTTGAGGCTGAAAGTCCCCAGCACGAGGTTAGTGTAGCTACCTTCTTTATGGGGAAGTATCCGGTGACTCAGGCGCAGTGGCGGGCAGTGGCCGAACTGTCGCAAGTAGAGCGAGAGATGAAGGCTGACCC
>JAYUYI010000318.1:0-1679 GCA_043752545.1 Thermoleptolyngbya sp. | reverse complement strand
TCAACTAGCCCGCAGCCATTTCTTTTAAGTTGTGACCGCTGAGGTTGATGGGGGTGGCGATCGCTGCATGCATTAATTTCAGCGATTGCTCAACAAAGCGCTGAATGTATTGTGTTTTGAGTGAATTTTTAGGAGATATCAACTATGCAAACTGGCGGCAGAATTCCTCTGTGGATTGTCGGCACGATTGCCGGGCTTGGCGCAATTGGAGTATTAGCTTTATTTTTCTATGGCTCATATGCAGGGATTGGCTCCTCGATCTAGGGGAGTCGGTCTCACAACATTAATCTAAGCCATATCGATCTAACGAAAGCGCCACAGCGTTTAGGTATGTTTTCATCATGGTAAAAAGGGGCACAGGGATGTGCCCCTTTTTATATGGTTTTGAGTATATGGCTTTGAGTTGCGAAGCATCACACATCCATGGTTCTTGAACATAGGCAGGATCACTATGAAAATTGGCTTCATTGGGACAGGGCTGCTCGGGTTACCCATGGCACAACGGCTGTTGGCAAAACAGGTAGATTTGGTTGTCTACAATCGCACCCCAAGCAAGCTAGAACCGCTGCGTCAGGCCGGGGCAACAGTCGCCACTAGTGTGATCCAGTTGCTGCAGCAGGTGGAGGTGGTCATTACTATGCTGACGGATGCTCAGGCGATTCGAGAGCTGCTGTTGACGGAGGAGGCGCGCCCCCACCTAGCAGGCCACACCGTGATTCAGATGGGCACCATTGCCCCTAGCGAGAGTCGGGGGTTTCAGCAAGAGCTGGCAGCGATCGCCGCTACCTACTTCGAAGCGCCCGTATTGGGCAGCATTCCTGAAGCCGCAGCCGGACAATTGCAGGTGATGGTGGGGGGATCGACAGTGCAATTTGAGCAGTGGCAGCCGCTGTTTCAACAGTTGGGAACGCCGATTTTCATTGGTGCGATTGGCTCTGCATCGGCCTTGAAGCTGGCGCTAAACCAGTTGATTTCGTCGCTGACCACCTCGTTTGCGCTGAGCTTAGGGTTTGTGCAGCAGCAGGGGGTTGATGTCGAAACGTTTATGCAGATTTTGCGGCGGAGCACCCTCTATGCCCCCACGTTTGATAAAAAGCTGCAACGCATGGTAGAGCGAAATTTTGATCATCCCAACTTTCCGACCAAGCATTTACTGAAAGATACCAACCTATTTTTGATGGAGGCGATCGCCTCAGGGTTGCAGGTAGATAGTGCAGCGGGGGTAGCCAAGATTTTGGAACTGGCCTGCCAGTCTGGGTTAGCCGATGCCGATTACTCCGCTCTGTTTGCTGCAATCAGCCCAGAATTAGCCCAGAATTAGCCCAGAGCTAGACTAAATTAAATAGCCCTTAAGCTAGTCTAGATGTGGGTCAGCTATCCTTTTGATGGGCGCACCCTGTTGAATTGGCGCATCTGTGACGGAGACCCATGAAGCATTTATCCAAACCACTGTTGCCAGTATTGGCCGGAGCAGCAATCGCCGTGGCCATTGGCACAGCGTTCGGCTCCTGGCTAGGTCGCCATCAGACTCCACGGATGGTCGCAGAACTGCCGGCTGGGGCGACCGTTTTACCGCAAAATACGCTAGGGACAATTTCGCTTGCTACCGATTTTGCTCAGTGGCAGCAGCTGCGGCGATTTGGCACCATCCAATCGCGATCGCTACTCGATGGCCTGTT
>JAYUYI010000317.1:0-4505 GCA_043752545.1 Thermoleptolyngbya sp. | reverse complement strand
TCGTCAGTTCCCAAATAATGCCGGGGGTGGTGAGCTTTTCTGGCTCGATCCAGCGGCTGCGCGCCAGGTTTGCCCGCAGTTCGTCGGTATATTGGGCTTCTTGGGTAAACCGCAGCTCGGCTTGCAGCGCTTGGGCAAATTCTTCTGCCAGCGTCACGACGTCGTAGGTTTTGCCAATGTCTGTTTGAATCACTAAGCTGGCCAGCAGGCGAATCAGCTTAATATCTTGTTCAATAGTTGCTGCTAGGCCGGGACGCTGCACTTTGAGCGCCACCTCGCGACCGTCTTTTAGGGTAGCGCGATGGGTTTGGGCAATGGAACCGGCGGCGATGGGTTGGGGGTTGATGGTAGAAAATGTCTCTTCCAGCGATCGCGTCAGATTTTGGCGAATGATAATTTCTACGTCTGCCCAGGGAACGGGCGGCACTTCAGATTGCAGCGTGCTCAGCGATTCGATATAGGCCGCTGACAGCACGTCGGGTCGGGTGCTCAGGAGCTGCCCCAGTTTGACATAAACGGGACCCAAATCGACCAAAATGTTGCGCAGCACGGTGGGGGTGGGCAGCTTGGGTTCGTCGGGTTTGCCGCCCGTCAGCAACCGCCGCATGTAGACCCACCCGTGGCGCAATACAACTTCGGCAATTTCTCCCTGGCGAGAACTGGTTTGCACCAATTGCGAAATCATTCGGGGAGAAGAGGCAAGGGGGGAAGACGCATTCAGCATGGGCAGGTGGCAAGGGGAATAGAGGGGCTTAACCGCTGAGGAATCGGAATTGAATTCGTTCTCAATTTTGAGTTTTGAGTTAGATAATCCACTCAAAATTCAAAACTGAGAACTTAAAATTCACTGATTCCTAAAGTTCTAACCTCTATAGCCTATAACCTGACTGGGCAATCGTGGGGCTGAGTTCTTACAGCAAATCGCGGTACTGCGGATCGTCTTGTAAGGTTTTCAACACCTGCTTAATTTCCTGCGTCCGGTCTTTTTTGACAATCAGTGTCACTTTTTTGTCGCGCACGACCACCATGTCTTCTACGCCGATGGTGACAATCAGGTCTTCGTCGTCGGTGGCATAGAACACCGCACCTTGCGTATCTAGCCCCACATGGCGCGCCAGCTCGACATTGGGCTGGTCGCCCTTGAGCAAGCGCTCGATTGCATTCCAGTCGCCTAGGTCATCCCAGCTAAAGGTGACGGGCAGCACGCATGCCTTTTGGGTTTTTTCCATTAGGGCATAGTCAATGCTTTGTTTCGGCAATTTGGGATAAATGGCCGGCCCTTCTTTTTCTAAGGGTTCCAAAATGTAGGGCGCATGCAGTTGCAGTTCTGCTAGGGCAACGCCTGCCTGGAAGATGAACATGCCCCCATTCCAGCTAAACTTGCCGCTGGCTAAAAACGCTTCGGCAGTAGCGCGATCGGGCTTTTCGGTAAAGCGGCTAACTCGGTAGGCCGGATGTTCCAAAAAGGTGCCTACGGGTTCGCCCTGTTCAATGTAGCCATAGCCTGTGGATGGGAAGGAGGGAGTCATGCCTAGGGTGGCGATCGCCCCCTGACTGCGGGCTAGTTCTGCAGCGGCACGTAGGGTCTGGTGAAATGCGGCCAAATCGCCAATCCAATGGTCGGCTGGGAAAAATCCGATCATGGCCTGATCGCCATAGCGCCGCGCAATTTCTAGTGTGGCCCAAGCTACCGCCGGAGCCGTGTCGCGCCCTTCACTTTCCACCAGCAAATTTGCTTCCGGCAGATCTGGCAATTGTTCGCGCACGCCATCGGCCAAGTGTGACGCTGTAATCACCCACAACCCGTCCCACCCGCCAGATAGCTCTAAGAGGCGATCGGCTGTGGTTTGCAGTAGGCTTCTGCCGCTACCATCTAAGCTCAAAAACTGTTTCGGTCTAGACTTACGGCTGAGCGGCCAAAAGCGCTCGCCCTTGCCACCTGCCAAAATCACAGGAATCATACACTTTAGCTCCTATGGGCTACCTGAGGTTTCGCTGGGTATGGTCTGAAGTGGCAAATTTGCCCGAGTCCAACTGCGCGCGACTAAATCCGCCAGCTTCATTCAAAACGGCATGTCTGCCTGATTTTACAGAGTTTCTGAACCCGAACTGGTTCAGTCTGGCCACCTTTACGGCATCTTTAATGCCGCATCCGGCAGCTTTGCCAAGCCTTCATGCAACCAAACCGTAGCTCTTTCCCCTGTATGCAAAATTACTTTTAATCATACGGTTCATCCTGAAGCGGATTGACCTAAGATTTTGCGTTGCTTTGCGGAATCCGCCCTTGGGGAGGTGCAGCTATCTAGTGTTTTGGGTAATTTAGTCAAGCTGGGTGCTGTGAAATAGGTTAATGTCAATCGGGTTAGCCCAGGTTCACAGCAAAGCTGAAGTTAGCCCAGGTTCACAGCAAATCTGAAGTTAGCCCATGGTCACATCAGAGCTGAAGTTAGCCCATGGTCACAGCAAAGCTGTGAACTTGCCCTGAAAACTTATAGAGCGGTTGTAAGGCTTACTGTGCGATCGCATTTGGTTTGGTAGCGTATGACTAGGGCTGTAGATATTTGCCGTAGGTATTTGCAATGCATTTTTAGGTTAACGTAGACAAAATCTAGATTTTCTACATATTTCGATAAGCTTGTATAGATGACGGTGTGGATAGTGGTGAGGCAGGAGTCGGAGTGGTACAGTTTAAGCGCAAATCTGAACTTCAACAACCTAATACGGGAGAGTCTTCTACAACAGAGGCCAATGCGATAGGGACAAAACATGATCTAGTATCGGCCACAACTACTGCTGCCCTTGCCGCTAGGGTGGCACCTGATGGTGCTAACCGCCCATGGCAAAAACTAGGTTTGGGCATCGCCTTTACCACGACAGCCGCCCTCTCAGCCATTGTGGGAGCAGGCTTGATGTTGACCATGCCCTCCCCCATTGGTGGCACAGCTCTCAAAGATGTGCGGCAGGTGGTAGGCACTCTATTCAACCAGGGGTTCGGTTATAAAATTACTCGCCCTGTCAACATTTTGGTGCTCGGGATCGATCGGTACTTGGACGCCCCCGTGGACGTAGACGATCGTCTCCAAAACAGCTCTCCCACCACATTTTCTGGGCGTAGCGATGTGATGCTGCTGGTAGGGGTCAATCCTGACGACAATACCGCTCACATTCTCTCAATTCCCCGAGATACCAAAGTTGAGATTCCGGGGGCAGGCACCTCTAAGGTCAACCACGCCAACGTGGAAGGCGGGGCTGAACTAGCGGCTCAAACCGTTAGCGCCAACTTTGATGGCGTGCCGATTGACCGCTACGTTCGCGTCAGTACCGATGCATTTCGAGAACTTGTAGACTTGCTGGGCGGGGTTGAGGTCTATGTGCCGTACCCCATGCAGTATGAAGACATGACCCAGAAACTCAAGATCGATCTAGAGGAAGGCTGGCAAACACTCAACGGTGATCAAGCCGAACAGTTTGCCCGGTTTCGTCACGATCGCCTCGGAGATGTAGGCCGCGTCCAACGCCAGCAAATTCTGTTGGCAGCCCTAAAGAACAGACTGGCCAACCCTGCTGTGTTAACGAAGCTGCCTCAAGTCATAGAACTGATGCAGAAGTATGTAGACACCAACTTGACGCTTGACGAAATGCTGGCGCTGATTAACTTTGGGCTAAATGTTGATCAAGAGCAGTTCCGCATGGTGATGCTGCCGGGACGGTTTAGCACCCCCAATGAATCGATCGCCAGCTACTGGATTATGAACCGGACTGAGCGCGATCGCATCATGCGCGATTTCTTCCAGGTCGGTACCGCTACCACAATTGATGACCTGCCCGAATTGCCCAGCAGCCTGCGGATTGCTGTTCAAAATGCCACCAGTAATCCGACTCTGGGTCGAGAGGTCGTGCAGTACCTCCGCCAGCAAGGCTTTGAAAATGTTTACACTGTCCGAGACTGGTCTGATTTGCAAAGCCAGACCCAGATTATTGTGCAACGCGGTGATTTGCAGGGGGCTCAAGCCTTAGAAACAACGCTAGGGCTAGGCCAAGTCATATCGGCTTCAACGGGCGATTTAGACTCTGACCTAACCATTCGGATTGGGGCAGATTGGCAAAACCGAGCCGAATGACCGTCGGTGGCCATTTCCGGTCGGCATTGCGGGCAATGCCGACCGGGATCGAGCGCAAGCAGTGACCAAACTAGAATAATTAAAATGGGCTAAAATTAGCCTGGGTTTAACGCTTTGATTTCGGAGTGACGGGTCGTGAAACAGGTAGTCCTGCGGTGCTTTAGCCTCGTTTTAATTGTTGGGTTAGCGTGCCTTTGGGTGATGCTAGGGGCAATGCCCGCGATCGCTGCCATCGATACGGTGAACTACAACAACTCGGATTTGAAAAATTACGACTTTTCGCACGCTGATCTATCGGGTAAAGCATTTGTGGCGGCGGAGATGCGTAACATTAACTTGGAAGGGGCAGATTTAACCAATGCCATCTTGACCAAGGCCGTACTT
>JAYUYI010000316.1:0-10700 GCA_043752545.1 Thermoleptolyngbya sp. | reverse complement strand
AATCAAAACAATCTGCTGTAATTATGAGGACAGATAGCTCACTATCCCAGCAGCGCAGTCGAACAAGTCGATGAAGCGGACGGGTGAGAGACGTTGGTAAAGATACCCAAGTTACCCGCCGCTTATCTTGGTCGTTAATCATCGCCAAAATGTAACTTCTAGAACAACCTTCGTCCGTTATTATAAATGGAACCCGTTTTGGCGATTCTCTGCCCTCATTGCTCCAACGCTATTTCTTTTTGTAACCATGAAGCTAATTCATCGCCTGCTGATTCTGCCCCTGATTGCTTTGCTCACTGCTACCGTCATTGTTGCCTGCGGCAGTGGGGGTGGAACAGGCAGTTCTGGCACCCCCATCAAAGTTGGCTCCAAAGATTTTACTGAGCAGTTCATTATTGGAGAAATGTATGCCCTGGTATTAGAAAAGGCAGGCTTTACGGTGGAACGCAAGCTGAATTTGGGCGGTACGCCTGTTGCCCAAGCCGGGTTAGTCAGTGGTGAAATTGACCTTTATCCGGAATACACGGGCACTGGGTTGCTAACGGTGCTGAAGCTGCCTGCTAGCAGCGATCGCCAACAGGTATTTAGCGACATTTCTAAAGGCTACAAAGAGCAGTTCGACCTAGTTTGGCTAGAACCCTCCCCCATGAACAACACCCAGGCGCTAGCGATGACCAAAGAACGGTCTGACGCGCTGGGAATTAAAACGATCTCTGAGATGATAGCCAAGGCTAGCGAGTTGACGATCATTGGCCCACCAGAATTTGAACAGCGCGAAGATGGCTTACCCGGCATCAAAAAGGGCTATGGAGACTTCCAGCTCAAGGAGTATAAAGCGGTCGATCCAGGGTTGCGCTACAAGGGATTAGTCGATGGGGAAGCCGATGTGGCCGTGGCATTTGGCACCGATGGTGAAGTCAGCGCCTTTAATTTGGTGCTGTTAGCAGATGACAAGAACATCTTCCCGCCCTATCAAGTGGCTCCCGTGGTGCGGCAAAAAGCGTTAGATGCTAACCCTGGCATTGCCGACACGCTCAATGCTTTGGCTCCCAAGCTCACCGATGCCACCATGCAGAAACTAAACTTTGAAGTCAGCGGCAAACAAAAAGAGCCAGCAGATGTTGCTAAAGAGTTTCTGGCCCAAGAAGGTCTAATTTAGCTCTAAACCAGCGCTTGGCAGTGCTCTTGAGGGCTTGGCAGTGCCCAGTCTCTACCTCTAATTTTTCCTTCTTACTACATGAATGCTATTCGTTTCAATAATGTATCGTTGCGGTTTCCGGGTGCATCACGGGCGGCGGTAGATGGATGTAGCTGTGAGGTGGCTGAGGGCGATTTAGTCGTGATTTTGGGGCCAAGTGGCTGCGGCAAAACCACGCTGCTGAAAATGGTAAACCGCCTATACGAGCCTACGGGGGGCAGCATTTGTGTGCACGATACTGACATCCGTAAATTCAAAAAAACGGCGCTACGGCAGCAAATTGGCTATGTGATTCAACAATCTGGCCTGTTCCCGCACATGACCGTTGCCCAAAATATTGGGGTGGTGCCCAAGCTGTTGGGCTGGGTCAATCCCAAAATTCAGGCGCGGGTGGATGAGCTGCTGGTGCTGGTGGAACTGCCGCCCGAGGAATATCGCGATCGCTATCCCGCGCAGCTTTCGGGCGGCCAACAGCAGCGAATTGGGCTAGCCCGTGCCCTAGCAGGCGATCCACAAATCATGTTGATGGATGAACCGTTTGGGGCGATCGATGCCATCACTCGCGCTAGCCTGCAAGACGAAATTTTGCGCCTGCAACAGCAGCTCAAAAAGACCATCCTGTTTGTCTCCCACGACGTTGAAGAAGCTCTGCACCTAGCCGACAAAATCCTGATTCTAAAAGCTGGAAAAATTGTCCAGTACGATACTCCCTTCAATATTTTGACTAAACCTGCCGATGATTTCGTCAGCGATCTAGTCGGTGCCGACGACATGGTACGCCAGCTCAGCCTACTGCGCGTCGAAACCGCCATGACCAGTGCCCCAGCCGATCTGCTTGACACCAACGATCCCACCGTTACCCGCCACGATAGCCTGCGCCATGCCCTCTCGCTAATTCTGCGCACAGGTGCCCGCCGCCTCACCGTGCAAGACAATGGTGCCACTGTTGGGGTGCTCACCCTAGAACACATCCGCGACTCTGCCAGCCTGACTGCAAGTGTGTGAGGGGAGTTTTGAATTTTGAGTTTTGACGGTCAATTCAAAACTCAAAACTTATTTAATTGTGATTCTCACAAAACATTTGTCGAACTTTTCTTACCTTCTTCCCTCCATGTCTTACCTGCTCAAAAATCCTGCTCAAGTCTGGATATTGCTATTGCAACATGTGCAAATGACGGGTCTGGCTCTGGCTGTGGCGGTGTTGGTGGCATTGCCATTGGCGCTGTTAGTCAGCAGGTATCGGTGGTTGACGGTACCGGTACTAGGCAGCTTGGGAATTTTGTATACGATTCCGAGTTTGGCGCTAATTATTTTGTTGGTGCCTTTATTTGGACTGAATGTGCGCTCGGTAATTGTGGCGATGGTGATTTACACGCAGGTGATTTTGGTGCGCAACTTGGTGGTGGGGCTGCAATCGATTAGGCCAGCTGTACTAGAAGCGGCGAAGGGCATGGGGATGAATCCTTGGCAGCGCTGGTGGCGGGTGCAGGTGCCGCTAGTGCTCCCGATATTTTTGGCGGGGCTGCGGCTAGCGGCCATTGTGGCGATCGCCATTGCCACCATTGGCGCTAAGTTTGGGGCGGGCGGTCTAGGGACGCTGCTGTTTGACGGCATTGCCCAGTCTGAGCGCTATGACAAAATTTGGGCAGGTGCGATCGCCGTTTCATTGCTTGCCTTCGCCATCAACGCCGCGCTGCTAGCGTTAGAAGCCGCCGTTAGCCCAACTCGACGTCTCCAGCGCAGCGTTGGCAAAGTCAAAGCGAGTATAGATAGGGTGTTAAATCGAATTTAGAAATCTACTTCTGAATCAGGTGCAATGTCAATGCCACCCGATGTGGTGGGTAGCGTAGTCGGGTCGTCAATCAACTCGCTCAAGTCTGTAATATCTACCTTCATATAGCTGCAAGCGTGCTGAAGTTCTCGTTGAAATGTAGCCGTATCGCTGCCATAGCCACATAGCTCAGCAGTAATGTCGATCCCCTGCTTGGCATTTGCTCTAGCACAATCGACCAATTCAATACCGGTTAGGGGGGTGGAAGACGTCATAATTCACAAGAGTCCTGATAGATGAATTGCCGAACGTGAATACTTGAAAAATAGCCTGAGTTTGCGGTAGGAGTGGGGTATAGTGGGGAGCTGCTTGTAGAGCGAGAGGCAACGGGATTAGGGCTATTTTAGCGTTTGTTTTGTAGCATAAAACTGCTCAAGTAAAACTGCTTCCGCTTTCTAACTCCTATAGCATTAAACAGATCACACGGGGAAGGGTATGCGTTCAGACTGGAGGAAGGGTATGAGTGATACTGAAAAGATTGTCTCGGAGCCGTTGCAAGGCGATCTCGAAGCGATCGCCAATCTCGTTAAAGCCACCGCAGCACAGTCCGCAGGAGACGGGTTAGCCTTGCTGAAGCTATTGCGGCTATTAGAATCGCTCCACCACGACATCCGCGATGACCTGTTTCAAGAAACATTGCCTCGCAATCGCCAATCGCTCTATGCCTTGCTCAAAGATATGGAAGCCGAAGGCGGATGGCCCTATATCAGCCGGATGAAATTGCGATCGCTGCTCCAGTATTTGTTTAATGAGGAATGTGAAGTGCTGGGGCTAAATAACTCCAGCGCCTATGAAGAGTAGGTGAAGAGTAGGTTTGGGTAAAATCCCCACATGTTGTACCCCAACAAACTCTGCCAATCGTTTTAGAATGGTTAGAAACGATTCTTGCAGGGAAATTGCCTCCATGATTCCTACCGTTATTGAACAATCGGGTCGGGGTGAACGCGCCTTTGACATTTATTCACGGCTCCTTCGAGAGCGAATTGTGTTTTTGGGGCAGCCTGTTGATTCTGATGTGGCGAATTTAATCGTGGCACAGATGTTATTTCTTGAAGCCGAAGACCCAGAAAAAGACATTTACCTCTACATCAACTCTCCGGGTGGTTCGGTGACTGCGGGCATGGGTATTTTCGATACCATGAGCCACATTCGCCCCGATGTTTGCACGATTTGCGTGGGTCTAGCGGCCAGTATGGGTGCATTTTTGCTGAGCGCAGGCACTCAGGGGAAGCGCATGAGCCTACCCCACTCGCGGATCATGATTCACCAGCCGTTGGGGGGTGCCCAAGGTCAAGCCACGGACATCGAAATTCAAGCCAGGGAAATTCTTTATCACAAAGAAAACCTGAATCGGTGGCTGGCCAAGCATACGGGTAAGCCCCTAGAGCAAATCGAGCGCGACACCGAGCGGGACTTCTTTATGTCGGCCCACGAAGCCCTAGAGTATGGCTTAGTCGATCAAGTGATCGATAGGCACGCCATTGGCGGTCGTCCGACGATGCTTAGCACCTCCTCTTAATTATCCAGTCTCATCGGTATCACCCAGTCCCATCGGTTGGGTTTTAGACGTCGGAGTTCTCCCAGAATTCCGACGTCTCGGCGATCGCTTCCACGCCCCAACTCCGTCTGTAAACCGCCAAAGCCATGTCAAAAATCATCGCTCCTTCAGCCTTATTACCACCCTGGTTGCTGCTCGACCCCATGCTTCAGAGCTGGCTGCTGGAAGATATTGGGCGGGGCGATCGCACCACTCAAGCGCTGCTTTCAGGGCGATCGCTGAGTGGGCATGCGATTTGGGTGGCCAAGGAACCGGGCATTGTTGCAGGGCTACCGATTGCGGCTCGCGTCTTTTTTTTGCTCAACCAGCAGACCACGTTCACCGCCACCGTAGCGGAAGGGCAGTGGTGCGACCCAGGGCAGACCATTGCCCACATTGCAGGGCCACTAGACGCCCTGCTGACGGGAGAGCGGGTAGCGCTCAATATTGCCATGCGGCTGAGTGGGATTGCTACTTTGACGCAGCAATACGTTAAACAAATTATCGATTTGCCGACTCAGTTTGTCGATACCCGAAAAACCATACCGGGAATGCGGCTACTAGAAAAATATGCCACTCAAGCAGGCGGTGCCATTAACCATCGCATGGGTCTAGACGACAGTGTGATGATTAAAGACAACCATATTGCCGCCGCTGGAGGGATTGGCCCAGCCATCAGCCAAATCCGCGATCGCATTCCTTACCCTCTCACCATTGAAGTAGAAACGGAGACGATGGATCAAGTCCAAGCCGCCCTTGCCCATCAAGCCGACATTATTATGCTAGACAACATGCCGCTTGAAACCATGCAGCAAGCGGTAGCCCTAATTCGACAGGCGGGCGATCGGATCAAAATTGAAGCATCTGGCAACATTACTTTAGACACCATTCGAGCGGTTGCCGCCACCCATGTAGACTACATTTCGAGCAGTAAACCGATCACCGGATCAAGCTGGCTAGATATTAGTATGCGAATTAAATAACGCGACGGCTGCATAGCTGCATAAAGGACGGCTGCATCAATTAAAAAGAGCACCTGAGTGAATTGATTATTCACCCAGGTGCCTTCAAAGCTCAATTTACGCGATGTGCAACTTTACCGTTGAAACCCTTGATTTCCCGTGGGGTGGGCATCTTGCCCGCTCAGGCTGGACGGGCGAGACGCCCATCCCACAGGACTTTAGATCAAGTTGCATATCGCGGTAATTTACCCGTTTAACCCCCAACCGACTACTCGGCAGCAACCACTTCTAGCTTATATTGGCCACGGCTAGTGCTGTCAAACCCATTGGCAAATACTGTGTAGGTGCCGTCGGCAGGCAACGTTACTTCCACTTGCGCAGTTTGAACATCGGGAGCAATGTCATCATTTTCTGCAAGGACTTCTGTATCAGGACCAATCAACGCTACGTAAGAGTCGAACTCATCACTCTCTAAGGTAACAACGACCGATTGCCCTTCTTTGCCTTCAAAGGTGTATTGGTCGTAGAGACTGCTGTCAGTTGGCAGAACTGAGTCTCCCTCCTCTAAGATGCCCTCTTCGCTTAATAGGAGAGTATTATCAGCAGTTTGAGCGATCGCACGTCCGCCCATCATGCCCAGCACTGCAAATGCTGCTACAGCTCCAGCCAACCACATACCACGCTTCATAAGTCAATTCCTCGAATCCCTTAACACTATCCAAACGGTCTTACACCCTATGCTGCCCTTGCTCAGGGTGAAACGGCCACTGATTTTTGGCAATGTTGAGAATTCTTTAAAGACTCTCAAAGTCTAATAAATTTATGGTCAAGCTAATGGACGAAAGGTTGCCTCGATCGAGAATTAAGTCTAGCCGAATTGGAGAGGACATGGTTTGGACGATTGATCGGCAAACCATGCCCTCTCCAACTACCGCTTAAGCGGTTTGAGGTAGATGAGTTGCCAAAAAACTCTCTAGTTTTTGATGATTGATGGCTCCCTCGATTGCTTCTATCGGCTGACCCGCCTGGAACAGTACCAACGCTGGCACTCCCTGCACGTTGTAGGCCGCAACTGTTTTGGGATTGGGATCTACTTCCATTTTGGCAATCTTGAGGCGATCGCCATATTGGGCGGCGATTTTCTCCATCACCGGAGCCATCAAGCGGCAAGGTCCACACCAAGGTGCCCAAAAATAGACCAGTACAGGCAGCGTCTCGCTCAACACCTGTGTCTTAAACTCGTTGTCTGCAATGACCAAAACGCTGCTCATAAAACTCCATCAAAGAATCAGCAATAAAACAAGAAGAGTTTCCCATGGAGACTCTTCTATTTATCCTTGCACAATATGTTTTCAGCTCACCAATTACACCCCAACTGGCTGCAATAGATGAATATTAGCAAGGCTAAACTCTGTCGTGGTTTGTTCTCCCTGCTGCGTCGCATGAATCATCTGGTGTGTCAGCAGATAATAGCCACCGACATGGTCGTAGGTGCTGTCAACTCGGCTTTCCCGGATGAGATCACCTGATTCTGCATTGCGAAAAACGATATCGTAGCCCGTAGAAATGTAGCCAGATCCAGTGTCTAAGCTAGAGCTGTGGTTAATGGTAAAGGCATTGCCGCTCATGACCCGGCTCACCTGACAGATTTCGTTATTCCGCAGCTTGTAGTTTGAACCCATGGCGTCGCCGCTGACGAGAACTTCTACAGCGCCGGTGGTGTCGGTGTCGCCTAGCGAAAAATTGTTTTTGCCATGAGCCTGTTCAAAGCTGTTGCGCTTACGATGGGTGACAATTTCCCACAGCATTCCTTGCAAAGATTCGCGCACTTTTTCATCGGCGACCTCTAATACTTCGTAGCTCAGGTCGCCATTGACTCGCACTTTGCCAGCGTAGGTCTCGTCGCCTTGCTTTAAGGCCACATCGGCTGTGAAACCAGGGAATTCTTTGTCCCAGGTGTAGCGATTTTCGTAGGCGGCCTGAAACAGGGTGCGCGCTGTTTGTGTCTCAACCATGATGGAACGTCTCCGTGTGTGTGAAGTGCTGAGGAATCAGAATTAATCCGATGTGCAACTTGATCTAAAGTGTTGTGGGATGGGCGTCTCGCCCGTCCAGCCTGGGCGGGCAAGATGCCCACCCCACGGGAAATCAAGAGTTTAAACGGTGAAGTTGCACATCGCGTGAATTAAATAAGTGCTGAATTTTGAGTTAGGCGGTCAACTCAAAACTCACTCATTCCTGACCTCCTATCCCAGCTTACGGTATCTGTGATTTTAAGCAGAGGCTAAGGCTTGGGCGGCAGCGCTGACGCCAGCACCCGGGGTGAAGCCGTCATAGTCGAGGTCTTGCAGTGCGGCTTCTAGGGCACTAATGGCGGTGAGAATGTCGCGATCGCTGACAAAGCCCAGGTGCCCGACTCGGAAGATCTTGCCTTTGAGCTGATCTTGGCCGCCTGCCAAAATGATATCGAAGCGTTTCTTCATCACCGAGCGAATTTGCTCAGAATCTACCCCGGCTGGGGCGACGGCTGTAATCGCAGGGCTAGCGGCTCCATCGGCGGCATAGAGCGGCAACCCCAGCGATCGCATGGCAGCGCGAGTGGCATTCATTTGCCGTTGGTGGCGGGCAAAAATAGGTTCTAGCCCTTCTGCCTGCATCATTTTCAGTGCCACCTGCAACGCAAAGAACATGTTGACCGGGGGCGTAAACGGCGTGGTGTGCTTGGCCGCATCTTTACGATATTTGCCCAGATCCAAGTAGTAGCGGGGTAGCTTGGCCGTGGCATATGCCTCCCAGGCTTTGGGGCTAACCGAGACAAAGCCCAAACCGGGCGGCAGCATATAGCCCTTCTGAGAACCCGACGCCACCACATCCAATGCCCAGGCATCGACGGGGACATTAGCCGCACCCAAACTGGTTACCGCATCGACCAAAATTAGTGCGCCGTGAGCTTTGACATAGCGATTAATCGTTTCCAGGTCATTTAACACCCCGGTCGAGGTTTCGCTATGGGTAATGATCACGGCCTTAATCTGTTTCGCCGTATCTGCTTCTAGCACCGTGCGGAATTGCTCAGGGTCTAGCGGTTTCCCCCACTCTGCGGTCACCCGCTCCGTGTTCAGACCATAGGCATCACACACCTCGGCCCAGCGTTCACCAAACTTACCGTTGCTGCCCACCAAAACGCGATCGCCGGGACTTAAAAAGTTGATAATCCCCGCTTCCATCGCCCCAGTGCCGCTAGCGGTCAGAATGAGCACATCATTTTGCGTTTGGTGCAGCCATTTCAACCCGCTGGTCACCTCCGCCATGATGCTGGCAAAGTCACCGCTACGGTGCCCAATCGGATGCTTTGCTAAAGCCAGCAACACTGGCTCCGGCACCGGAGTAGGACCAGGAATCATCAGCATCATTTTGTTGTCCATCAGTCTATCCTGCCTTTAGAAACTGTCTTTAGAGATGAGTGGGTGTATTATCCAGAATGCCATAAGTGGGTAGACAGGGGCGCGGCATCCAAGCCGTCATCCCTCATCCTTGATGCGCCGTTGCGATCGCCGCCGCAGCAAAAAATCGGGGAGGTCAAGCGCATTAAATCGAGTAGATGAAGCCGGAGCCATGGGCTGGAAGGAGTTTAGTTCAGTTGTAGCGACCAGTTCAATCATAGTCATTAGCTCCGAAAAGACGGCTGTCAGTTCGGGATCGACTTGTTCGCTAGCTAGAATCTGAACTTGGGCATTGTCGAGTAGTTCTTTGAGTTGCGCCAGCTGGCGCTGACCAATCACATACTGATCTTTCCAGTGCTGCACGGCTGCTTCGTACTCGCTGGCTTGGCGAGCGTGCTGAAAGATCTGTTCCTGCATCTCGGTGCTTTGATGCTCTAGATTCGCAATCCGGGTTCGGCGGCGATCGCACTCTGCTTCTAGCTCGCGGTAGCTATGCTGCCACCGGGCTTGCGTGTGCAGCTGCCGCGCCAGCTCGATTTCTAACTCTTCTGCTTTAATTTGCGCCCGTGCTAGGTCTTGACCCAAGGTGGCGATCGCCTGCGGGCGACGAGCAATCGACTTGCGGCGAGGTGGTGGTTCAGACGAGATTACAGAATCCAGGGTCAGCTGTTGACTGTCGGGTGGCGGCAATTCTGGCAGGGCTGGTCGAGCCTGGTAATCGCTCAAGGTGAACGCCAACTCTTGAATCCGCTGTTGAGCGGCTTCTAATAGGAGCTGTAAGCGCTGAGTTAAGGCTTTGGCACGCTCGGCCTCTGCTTCTAGCTCGGCCATCCGCTGCGGAGGGGTTCCGTCAGGCCGCCGCTGCCGACCCTGCCCATATAGCCGCAGGTGCTCGAAACTCGTGCCTGCTAAGCGCGATCGCAGCGCTTCTAGTTCCTCTCGCTGCGCCTGAACAACGGCTTCGGTTGCCTTCAGCCGCTCTTGGATCGCCCAACTGCGCGTACGAGCTTCTGCCATCTGCGTATCCATAAGCTGCTGCTGTTGCTTCAGCCGTAACTTGAGTCGGGCGATCGCCTGTTGCTGCACCGACGCAAATTTTTCAGTGGCGGCTAGCTGTGCCTCAATTAGCCCCTGGTCTTGCACCTGTAGCCGCAGCTCTTCCATATATGCCAACGCCTGGTCGAGCGCTTGCTCTAGCTGGTGAATGCGCACCGTTCGCTCTTGTTCTAGCGATCGCGTTTGAGCCAGTTCTTCTATTAGAACATGTGGATCTAGAGCATGCGGATCGAGCGGCACCGTTACCTGGGCAGAGGCATCTCGCTCAGAAACACGGAGTCGTTCTAGTGATGAGCCAGGATCCATCGCTGAGGAGACTTGAGTCAAGTCTGGTTGTGACACGCAGCGCCTCCCTAACATGGGTTCATTTAGTTGGGCAACGCGATCGCCCCGTTCGTAACCATGCTCAATCCCCTGAAAGTGTCTGGCTTGCAGACATTTTCCATTCTTCAATGCAGCTCATTCTGATGGATTTGATTAGTCTACAAGATGTGCCGCTGAGATCGCATCTTGCTGCTGACAGAATATTAAAAATCACATATTAAGTCAGGCGTTCAGGAGGCGCGCGTTAAGGCGACGAGATCGAACCGGGGGCGGCATGGTTAGGACTGGGGTTGTTGAGCGACCAGCGGTAGTCAACGGGGATCTTGGCGCGCCCCAAGTGCTCCTCAAG
>JAYUYI010000315.1:0-4512 GCA_043752545.1 Thermoleptolyngbya sp. | reverse complement strand
ACACTTGGAGACTCGGCCACGACACTCGGAGGCTGGTCGATGTCTGGTGGGGGGGCGATTCTCTGCAAGACGGCAAAGCCAAACGCCTCATCTTGCTCAAGACCAGCTATCTCTTCGAGGTGGTCAATTGGCTCGGGTTCGGGGATGGGGTCTAACAGTTCGGAGAAATCTTCGGTGGGGAAGGCGATCGCGTCTGTGCCCTGATCTAGCAGTTCCAACAGAGCGGGTGAGGGGGCGATACGCGCTCCACGCAGGCAAGCCAACGCGTCTGTATCTGGCCAATTGGATGCTTCGCTGATCGGGTCTACTTCTGTCTCAATCAGCAGGGGCAAAACAGCAGGAGGCTGATCGGCTGCTGGTTCTGCCCAATCTTCCCATTCGGCCTCGGCTGATTCTGCATCACCGTCTAAGGTGGGGTCTAAGTTAGAGTCTAAGTTAGGGTCTAAATCAAGCTCAAACTCTGGCTCCGCTGCCAAGTCTGCCGTAGCGTCTGTTGTAGAGTCCGGTAGGGGGTCTGGCACAGGTTCTGCCACAGGTGCCGCTAGCGATTCTGTCGCAGGTTCTGGTACTGAGTCTGACTCAACGTCCATCAGCGACTCTGCCGCAAATTCTGCGGCGGTGACTTCCTGAGCCCAGCCCAAATCCCACTCGTCTGCCGCAGAGCTGGTGGGCATCAAGTCAGGGTCTACGGCTGAAATTGTCTCAGCTGCAACGGTAATGGTGACAGACCCTTCTGGCTCTGGAAAGCCCGTACCCTCAAATTCCGCCGCTGCTGCGTCTGCCGCCGCCACCTCAGATGTGGCTGAGTCCTCTGCCCAGTCCAAATCCCAGTCTGCCTCTGAGCTGGGTGTCAACGTCTCAGCTTCAACCGGGGTGGCGATCGCCTCCACGGCTTCCCAATTCTCTGCCGTGACTGGAGCCGACTCCTCAGGGTTAGCGTCTGGAGCTATCTCTAGAGCCACCTCTGGGACACTCTCTAGGACACTCTCTGGGGCTGGGACTATTTGGTCAGCTGAGAGCGGTTGAGGCGATCGCTGACTTGAGTTGCGTCCCCGCTGAAGGCGCAGTTTGAGCGCTGTGAACCAGTTGGGGCGAGGAGCTGCCGCTGATTGCGCCGTTAGCTGGCGCAGTTCGGCAGCGGTGGCGCGGGTAGGAGTCATGTCGTCGTCAAAGTCAAAGTCGTCATCGCTAGCGGTGGGAGATTCTAGCGCCGCAGCAGGGGTCGAGGATTCGTCTGGTAACGGGTTGGGGGCGTTGGCTTGCCTGCGCGTATCGCGTATCGCCTCTGGAGCGGTAGGCAGATCGGGTGGAGTAACGCTGTCTGAGACGGGTGGGGCGATCGCCTCCATGACCTCAGATCGCTCAGTTACCTCAGATCGCTCAAGCTCAGAGACCTCAGAGACCTCAGAGACCTTAGAGACGGGAGCGATCGCGTCCGCCGGCGGCGGCTCCACTGGCTGGGGTGGCTTGGCCGACTTAACAGGACGTTTTCTAGCAGGTTTGGCAGGTTTGGCAGATTTAGCACTCGGCTGTTTGGCGGTCGGTTGTAGGGAGCGATCGCCATCTTGCAACTGTTTGGGCGATCGCGCTGGTGTAGATCCCATGGCTCGGGTCGCCCGCTTCGACAATCCACCCAGGGCAGTAGGTAGAGACACTTGTTTGACTTGCTGCTGTAATTGCCCCGGTAACTCCTGAGCCAACTTCCGCAGCACCTCCCCCAACGTGCGGGCAGAACCAGGCAGGCGGGTTTGTTGATCAATCGGAGTGAGCGATCGCCGCATCTCCAGCGATTGCCATGCCAGCCAGCCCAGCAGCGTCACACTTGCCACCTGGCCGAGCAATACCCCTCCAGTCATCCGCCCCGCGCACACCCACAGCACCAGCGCATAAAACATGCCAATGCCGCTTAGCACAAAATCATTTTTGCGGTAAACCTCTGGGAAGAAAAATGCCGCCATGTACAGCCCAACGCTGCCAAGACCCACGATCAGTGCCAGGATGTATGCCACGGTTCTGCCTCCAGTTGAGGACTACACTCTCAATTCTGCGTGAGAATGGCTCAATTCGTGAGAGATATAGAGAGAGATTTAAGAGAGAGATTCAAGCCATAGATCCACTTGCAGGTTTTAGCGTTGCTGATGTAGAAGTCTGCTTTGTGGTGTTTTGAACCTGAGCGAGACGCTCACACTCCCTCTGCAATTCAACCCCCCAGGTGATTTAATCACGACCCTAGGGGATCTTAATGTAGGGAAGCCCTCCCTAAGAGATATCCTTTAGTGGGCATCCCAAACCCGTTTCCCATTCATCCTTTATCCCTCATCCTTCATCCTTACAAAATGAACGTTTGGCAATCTCTCACCCTCACCACCACCCCTCTGCCCACCTGGATTCGAGGCAGCCTGCTGCATAGCTGGGTGGGCGCGCTGCGGGCATGGCGCAAGGGGAGCGTTTTAATGCAGGAGTGGGCAGAGCCAATTGGGGCACTAGTCGCAGTGATTGTGTTCTTGCTGGCTCCGTTTGTTTCGACGGCGCTAGTGGGCGTGCTGCTAATTGCCTGCGCGGGCTATTGGCTGTTGCTCACTCTGTCGGATGAAAGCGACACGGGACTCACTCCAATTCATTTGCTGGTGTTGCTGTATTGGTGCATTGCAACGGCGGCAACGGCGCTGTCTCCGGTCAGGATGGCGGCAGTTTCGGGTTGGTCAAAGCTGACGCTCTATATGCTGCTATTTGCCTTGCTGGCACGCGTATTGCGATCGCCCCGACTGCGGTCGTTTTTGGTGACTGGGTACTTGCTAACGGCTCTGGTGGTGAGCGTTGAGGGGATGCGGCAGTGGTTTTTTGGGGCAACCGCGCTGGCCACTTGGGTAGATGTAGATTCGAGTCTGGCGGGCACCACTCGGGTGTATAGCTATTTGGGCAATCCCAATCTGCTGGGCGGCTATCTAATTCCGGCGGTGATGTTGAGTGCAGCGGCAATCTTTGCCTGGAGCCGCTGGTTGCCCAAAGCATTGGCCGTGGTAATGACATTGACCAACACAGCCTGCCTGATTCTGACGTTTAGTCGCGGCGCATGGATTGGGTTTGTGGTAGGTGGCTTTGTTTTAGTCTTGCTGTTAGTGCACTGGCTGAGCATTTATCTACCCCGTTTCTGGCGACGCTGGGCAATGCCGCTAGTGTTGGGCGCGTCTGCTGCGTTTGTGGTGGTGGCGGTGATGGCGGTGGCTCCTTTGCGCGATCGCGTCCTCAGTATGTTTGCCGGACGGGAAGACAGCAGCAACAACTTTCGGATTAACGTCTGGGCTGCCGTGCAGGATATGATCCGCGCTCGACCTGTGCTCGGGATTGGCCCTGGCAATACGGCGTTTAATGCCGTCTATCCTCGGTTTCAACGCACCGGATACACCGCCCTCAGCGCCTACTCGGTATTTTTGGAAGTATTAGTTGAAACAGGCATCATTGGATTTACTTGCTTCCTGTGGCTGCTGCTAGTGACGTTTAACCAAGGCTGGACACAGATCCAGCGGTTGCGGCAAGTGGGCGATCGCAATGGATTTTGGCTGATAGGGGCGATCGCCAGCATGGTTGGGATGCTAGTTCACGGGCTAGTCGATACTGTCTGGTATCGGCCTCCCATCAGTACGCTTTGGTGGCTAATGATTGCGCTAGTAGCCAGCTACTACAATTTCCAACCGTCAACGGTTAACGATCAAGCGATCGCAGAGGTTGAGTAGGCGTTAGCTTTCTTTACCTAGCCTTAACCACATTTGTGAGTGGCCGCTGTTACATTGTGTAAACAATAGGTATGTAAAAGCAGACTGGTGGGCTCATTTAGACAGTTGCCCTACGTCTAACGCCTAGACAGGGTGCTTTTACATAGGGGCGAGGAAATGATTTGCTGGCAATTCATTTACTGGCAGATTATTTGCTGGTAACAATAGCTACCTCCAATAGCATTCGGCATTACCAATAGGTACAGGAGATGTCTGTCCAAGGTGCCTTAGAGTTAACTGCGACATTAGGTGAGTTGCCTGTCTGGGAAACTCACATAGAAGTGATTTGTCCTGGCAAAAACCTGACAGCCGCGTTTGAACGCGAACCTTTACTTCCCGGCGTGATCCTGACTCAAAATCATCGCTATCGGGGAATGATCTCGCGACGGCGCTATTTTGAACGGATGAGTCGCCCCTACAGTCAGGAAATTTTCACGCGACGTCCCATTGAGATTTTGTACAGCTTCCTAGCCGCTGACCATCTCATCCTTGCAGAAAATACGCCGATTATTCAAGCGACCCGCATTGCCTTACAGCGATCGCCGGAACTCGTCTACGAGCCAATCATCATCCAATTTAAATCTGCTGAAGCTGAAACCTACAAGCTGCTGGATTTTCATCAGCTATTGCTAGATTATTCTCAAATCCCCGATTTAGCAATGCATCAGATTCAGAAAACTGAACAAGGTGCGCGCATTGCTGAGGCCAATTTGGAGAAGCTGCAAAAGAACTACGCCCG
>JAYUYI010000314.1:0-1684 GCA_043752545.1 Thermoleptolyngbya sp. | reverse complement strand
ATTAGGGTTTAACTCAAAAACTCCGGGTAACTACCCAAACTTCAACAGCAGGGTTGGCGGGGTGCGATCGCCGCTTAGTTAATTTCTTGAGTTAATTTCTTGAGTTAATTTCTTGGCATAACTGCTGCCATCCGCATAGAGTTTGGGACAATGGTAACTGGAGTTACGCCATCCATCCATCCCATCATTAAGCAAGCCAGTTATGTCCGATTCTCAAGCCATTAGCGCCGCCGTTGCCAAACTTTATAACACCTATCCGTTTCCACCCGAACCGCTATTGGATGAACCGCCTCCGGGCTACAACTGGCGCTGGAACTGGCTAGCAGCTTACAACTTTTGCACCGGACGCAAGCCGCAGCATGCCAACGCTCGGATTCTCGATGCTGGGTGCGGGACGGGGGTCGGTACTGAATATTTGGTGCATCTCAATCCGGATGCCAGCGTGGTGGGGATTGATCTGAGTGCTGGGGCGCTGGCCGTTGCCAAGGAGCGGTGTCAGAAGTCAGGTGCGATGGGAGTAGAGTTTCATCATCTCAGCTTGTTTGATGCCGAACAGTTGCCAGGAGAGTTTGATTTAATCAATTGTGTGGGTGTGCTGCACCACACACCTGATCCAATTCGCGGCATTCAGGTATTGGCGAAAAAGTTGGCACCGGGTGGCATCTTCCACATCTTTGTCTATGGCGAGTTGGGTCGATGGGAAATTCAGTTGATGCAGGAGGCGATCGCCATCTTGCAGGGAGAGAAACGGGGCGACTACACGGATGGTGTTTCTGTAGGGCGACAGCTATTTGCGGCGTTGCCAGACGATAACCGCCTGCGCCAACGGGAACAGGAACGCTGGTCGTGGGAAAATCAGCGTGATGCGTATTTTGCCGACATGTATGTCCATCCGCAAGAGATTGATTACAACATCAAGACGGTGTTTGAGTTAATCGACGCATCGGGTCTAGAATTTGTGGGGTTCTCTAATCCGCAAGTGTGGAATTTGGAGCGACTGATTGGCAAAGCTCCGGAGCTAGTTGAGCGAGCTAACGAGTTAAGCGATCGCCAGCGCTATCGGTTAATTGAATTGCTCGATCCACAGGCTATTACTCATTACGAATTCTTTTTGGGACGCCCGCCGCTGCCTAAACAAGATTGGGCGTTAGATCGCGATCTGCAATCTGCTATTCCAGAACCGAGTCCCTGTATTCAAGGCTGGCGCGATAGTCCACAGTTTTTTAATCACGACTATCAAATTGTGGATTTGAACGAGGCGGAGTGGCAGTTTTTGCGCCGCTGTGACGGTAATGCAGCTGAACAGAAAACGGTGGCTCAAATTTTGCAGGCGGTGGGTGGAGACTTAGATGCAGTGCGATCGCTGCAACGTCAACAGGTCATGCTGCTAACGCCATCCACCCAAACGCCATCCCCATAAACTCCATTAAGATAACAGTCGCGGCCTCACAGATCGCGGCAGCACTTCTCTCAATTTTCACAGCCTGCGGCGATGGCAGCTACTGAGCGCCATTGGGCTGTTGAGCGATTGAGACGGCCAGATCGCGATAGAGGCGTGGGTCGCCTGCTGCTAGCACCAGCCGCTCTTCTCCTTTGCGCTCGTATAGCTTCTCTAAAATCATCTGCCAGTCTGTGGCAGACAGTGGCGATGGCTGCTGCTCAATTCCAGGTTGAATGACTGTTC
>JAYUYI010000313.1:0-1687 GCA_043752545.1 Thermoleptolyngbya sp. | reverse complement strand
GCTTCGCTCCGCCAAAAGCGGATGCAAGGCAATACAGTGCGGGCTTCCAAGTCCTAGGCTGCTCGCTTCATTAACTCGGTATCCCGATCGCCTCTACGAACGTTGTTTAGACTCCGCGTGATGACCTACCGCAGAGTATCGAAACTCATGGCTTGTTTGAATGCGGCATTACTTTTCAGTTATCCGACTCGTCGTTCCCAAACTATGCTGGTTCTAGTGGTTACAGGCATTCTGGCTGGCGACTTCACCAATGTCACAAGTATAGCCCGAAACCTATGCTCTATAAAGCGTTTGCCAATCATCAAGATAGCGTGTACCGCTTCGCGGAAGCAAGCTATGGTCGGGCGGGGTCTCTTCCCTCGCCTACGGCATTGGTCACAGAACCCACCCTCACGGCTCGACTGAGCGCTCGCCGAAGTCTCACGCGCCTCTCATCCCAACGCTCCCCTGAGTACAGGTAGAGCGAGGGGCTTCTCGTCTACAAGCTAAACTGTGACAGGTATTCAGTTAGATCTTCGATTAAACGCGTCAGTTCCGCCTCCGTAGTCAGGCGAATGCGGTCATCCCGTAATGTAATTAATACCTTAGCCGCAAATGGGCTGGGCCAAATGTTGGGATTGCAAAAAATCTCTAGAAATACATCGCCTGTGTATTGATATTCCATCACGGCCTTAGGAGCCGGTCTAGTGCCCCCCGACGACCCGGTCGCGATCGCCTTCAAACTCTCCATCAAGGTGGCGATCGCTCCCTGCAAGTCGCGTGCAGCCTGTGGCGTAAAGCTAAACGACACTGAACCTTCCACCAAGTTCAGCCGAAGTTGAGAAAGAGACATCAACAAACACCATAGACATCAACAAACACCATAGACATCAACAAACACCATAGACATCAACAAACACCATCAAACATCCTCACTGATCATCCTACTGGGAAATTGCAGCATTGAATAAGTTCTGAATTTTGGGTGCTGAGTTTTGAGTTCTGAATGAGGTGACCACTCAAACCTCAAACCTTGAACCGTAACGACTCAGACTATAAACAGCCCTCATCCCCTAGCCCCTTCTCCCACAAGGCTACCGTGTACACACATCTCTACCCTCTAACTCTCGTTCCCAGCCTCCTGGCTGGGAATGCCGGGTAGCGGCTCTGCCGCTTCATCGTAGAGGAGGCAGAGCCTCTGAATCTACGTTCCCAGGCAGAGCCTGAGGAACGAGGCTGGTGGTTTTAGGGACTTGTGTGTACACCGTAGCCCACAAGGGGAGAAGGGGAACCGAACCAGTTCAAAGTCCCTCTCCCTACTTGGGAGAGGGATTTAGGGTGTAGATTGCTTCCCGCAGGGTGGGCAGACTGAGTAGTTACGCTCATTCATTTCTTGCTCAAAACCCCCACTTGCGTTTGGCTCCTACATCTAGGTGCAAAATATGTTTCCGGTTGCCGGGATAGATGCCCATGCCACCCGGCCACCAGCTGCTCAGCTTCGCTCCTAGCTCTTTGCCCATATAGCCAGATACTACGATATCTACCGCACCACCGCCTAAGTGTTGGCTGCGTCTTGCCCCGCCCGCCCGCGAGTTGAATGGCTCCGGTCGATACCAGGACGTAATCCGAAATGGCTTACCAATTTGCTGACGCGCCTTCTCTAGCTGCGTCGCAATTTTGACAATATTGTCTGCATGCGCCGCCGTTT
>JAYUYI010000312.1:0-1688 GCA_043752545.1 Thermoleptolyngbya sp. | reverse complement strand
ACAGGTCGCCCAGCGATTTGAAGGAACCGTCTTCGTCACGGGCGCGCAAAATTGTTTCGATCGCCCCCCCGCCCACGTTGCGCACCGCTGACAGGCCAAACAAAATGCTGGTTTCTAGTGGCGTAAAGTCTACCCCAGAGCGGTTGATATCCGGCGGCTCCACCTGAATTCCCATGGTGCTACAGGTGGCGATGTACTTCTGCACCTTGTCCTGGTCGTCGGCGTTGATCGTCAGCAGCGCCGCCATGTATTCGACGGGATAGTTCGATTTTAGGTACGCGGTCTGAAATGTGACGTAGCCGTAGGCGGTGGAGTGCGACTTGTTGAAGCAATATTCGGCAAACTGCACCATTTGCACCCACAGTTCTTCTGCCACTTTTGCCGGGACGCCGTTGCCCTGGGAGCCGCTGACGAAGGTTTCGCGATGCTTCTCCATTTCGGCGGGTTTTTTCTTACCCATGGCGCGGCGCAGCAGGTCGGCTTGTCCCAGCGTATAGCCCGCCATGTCCTGGGCAATTTTCATGATCTGCTCTTGGTAGACCATGATGCCGTAGGTTTCTTTGAGAATCGACTCGATTAACTGGTGCGGATAGTCGATCGCTTCGCGGCCATGCTTGCGGTTGATGAATTTGGGGATCAGTCCGGCATCCAGGGGGCCGGGACGGTAGAGGGCGAGGACGGAGGAAATATCTTCCAGACCGGAGGGTTTGAGGTCGCGTACAATTTGGCGCATCCCCGACGACTCTAGCTGGAAGATGCCTTCTAGCCAGCCTTTGGCCAACAGGTCGTAGGAGTTGGGGTCGTCCATCGGGATGTTGTCGATGTCGATGGTGGTGTGGTGGGTTTGCTGGATTAGATCCACTGTTTTTTGGATCATGGTCAGGTTTTTCAGCCCCAGAAAGTCCATCTTTAGCAGCCCCATCGCCTCAATGTCTTCCATGAAATATTGGGTGATGACGGCTCCTTTATCGTTGTATTGCAGGGGCACGGCTTCATCTAGCGGGTCGGAGGCAATCACCACCCCGGCAGCGTGGACGCCGTAGGTTTTGTTGGTGCCCTCAATTCGCATGGCCATGTCGATCCAGCGGCGGTAGGTGATCGGTGGCTCGGTGTTGGGCACCACGGCGTCGCTGTCATACTTATCTTTGAATTCGGCGGCGGGGGTGTCGTCGGAGATCATCACCTTGAGTTTGGTGGGCTTACCCCGCACGGTGGGCACCATTTTGGTCATCTTGTCCGATTCACCGTAGGGTACGTTGAGCACCCGCGCCACGTCTTTCATCACCGCTTTAGACGTCATGCGGTTGAAGGTAATGATCTGGGCGACGCGCTCTTTGCCGTATTTTTGGGTGACGTATTGGATCACTTCGTCACGGCGATCGATGCAGAAATCGGTGTCAATATCGGGCATCGACTTGCGTTCGGGGTTGAGGAAGCGCTCGAACAGCAGCCCGTGGTGGACCGGGTCGATGTTGGTGATTTTCATGCAGTAGGCGACGAGGGAACCTGCTGCTGACCCACGCCCTGGCCCCACTGGAATCCGCTGGTCACGGGCAAATTTGATGTAATCCCACACCACCAAGAAGTAGTTGGAGAAACCCATCTGGTGGATCACGTTGAGTTCAAAGTCGAGGCGATCGCGATACTCCTGCGGCACTGTCTCCAGCGACGGCTGCTTCAGGCGCTCC
>JAYUYI010000311.1:0-1690 GCA_043752545.1 Thermoleptolyngbya sp. | reverse complement strand
ATGAGGCCATCAAACGGCAAAACCTTGCCACCATGAACCTTGGCTATTTGAGTAGCATGACTCTCTGAGGTAGTGCCGAAAGCCTGCTGCAACGACCCCCAAGCAGGCGCGTCACAGTGTCCAGATGAGTTTACGCAGCCGCCACTGCATTGAAGTACAAACCATTCTCACTCTTGATAACGTACATCATCTCTCCCTTGGGCGATCGCCCATGTTGCCTAGGGTTCGTTTTCTACACTGGCGTATCCATTCAGCAAACTTCAGGCGCATCTAAAGTGATTGAGCGTAATGTGCTCAATCAGCAGAACCGCGATCTCCTCCTCAAACTGTTTAGGGGTAGAACACGCCCCACAGCTCGACGAGAACCGCCAGCTAAACCCCTGATGACTTTCACCTTCCCCAAAAGGCACCCACATGTTCTCATGCTTCCTGTAGTGCATTGAGTAAACGCTGCAAGCTTCAATAGATAGCCCGTTAACAGCGATTTCAATCTTGGAAACAAAACTAGGCTCATTCAACCTATCGCTATTACGGTTTTCAGTAAATCTGCGTGTAACTTCACCGCCCATTTCAAAGAAACCAATTTCATCTAGGCACTCATCAAATCTCTGATGAGCTTCTGTAATCCACTCCTGCTTTGCCGATTCTCTTTTCTCGCCAGCAATCCTTTTGGCTTCTGCAGCGAATTTCAACTCATTTTCTTTTTGTGCGATTACGTGCTTCAGCATCGTCTTCTCCTTTGGGCGATCGCCCTTACAACTTGGTGGCAGCACCTGCGATCAGTTGCTCTCTGTAAAAATCCATTGCAAGTGGCCTCAGTTCGATCTCCAGTCGAGAAAACTGGTCTTGTATTTCCCCTGCTGTTACCGCTCGGCTCACGCCAAGAAGCCTTAGCTGAACAACGACCCCCATGATTTCGCATTGATCTTTAGGTGGTAGCCGATCTAACCTTTCTTGTGCTGTCATCATTTTCTCCTTTGGCTTATCGCCCTTATTAATCACTACCTTACCCAACAATGCCCGTGGGTGTCAAGGGGTGTCAAAGGGAAATTTATAGGCTATGATGAGCGGTAGAGTGAGCTAAAAACATGAATCCAGAACGAGACAAGTGGGGGTGCTTCGTTAAGTCAGAGCGATCGCTGCACCCAAAGACTATTGGACTGCGGCTGCACCAAGTTCACTACCAGGAACTACTAACGGAAGCCAAGAAAACTGCCAATACCTCTGCGGGGCTGGCTAGGGAGATCATTGAGCAATGGTTAGATCAGCGGAGAAAAGAAGATGAAAGTTGAGTTAACTTTTCCGGTTGAGGCATGGGACGCTACCGGGATGGCGGCGATCGCTACCCTCGCAAGCGAAGCGAATCATGACAATGTTTTGGCTCTAGCTGGCGATGCCATAGAGATGATGCGTTCCGTGGTGGATGCGATCGCAACTGAGCCTATGGCTGCGATCGGCAGGCAGGAGTCTGTGAGGTCGTTGGCTGATGAGCTAAACAGGCTGGCAGACAGTATTGATGCAGAGTTTTTGGATTGCCGCCAAAACGACAAGCTGGAGGGCGATCGCAGCAATGGACATTAAGAATCTGAAAGTAGGCGATCCCGTCTTTTACGTGGAGCCAGGACACAGGCGGACTACGGGGTCGCGCTTTGTTGCAAAGAAAATCGGTCGCACATACCTCTATGTTGGC
>JAYUYI010000310.1:0-10735 GCA_043752545.1 Thermoleptolyngbya sp. | reverse complement strand
GGGGCGGTACCACAGTTCTTGAGAGAACACAGCGTGCAGATCAGATTCTGTGAAGATGCGTCCGTGTCTGGCAAAGATTGAGTTACGCATGAGGCTTATAGCAGTTACTGCTCTGGTGCGGTACAAATAAAAAGCTGAAACCCCTACCCTGCCTGCCTGATATGTACCTCATGTTACGAGGAACCGCTATAGCTCTGAACCAGACATTAGCTCGTTAGTTTTTTCAACTAATTTTGCCACTGTATCTGGAGTTTCTGCCTGCACACCATATTGGACGATCACGGTATCTAAAATACCGAGGTTCTTCTGATCATCATCTAACACGGGCTGAAAGTTCTACCGCACTTTCTCGTCAGGTACGGTAGAAAGCAGCTTACGGTCGTCGCTGATCAGCAAATTTTGAACCGCTTTCATGCCAGCTAGCTTTGCTGCAATTGAAGCTCTCTTTGTATCATCAAGTGTCGATACTACGGTGTTCTCCTGTATGCGTTGCAATTCCGTTTGCATACCCATCAGCCTCACAGCTGGCATTGGTGAATTCATCATTCAAAAAGCAGAAGGCATTGGCTGTCAGGTTATCTCTTAAGATACTTCTCTGACTTGGAGAGGGAGTACAGGTCGAGCTTCGCCGCTAGGAGGGTAATAGTTCAAGTCGGCTGCCATCAAATGATGGGGGCGATCGCGAATTGAAATTTCCTCTAGTGATTCCCAGTGCAGTCGTTGAAAAAACCGGACGTTTTGTAATTGTACGGTCGCTAAAAACTGATCACACCCCCAGGTATTGGCCGTGGTGACCGCTTTGTAAATTAGACCTTTGCCAATGTGCCATCCACGACGATAGTCGCGATGTGTGCCCAATCTGCCGCCGTACCATAGCCCTGGTTCTGGTTCATAAATGCGGACTACGCCCACGACTGAGTTGCTAAAGGCAGCGTCAGGGGCGATCGCCACAATTGGATAGGCATAGCGATCAATATCATCGCGATCATCGGCTTCAAACAGCTGCTGTTCTTCGGCAAAGATCGAACGACGCAGCTGATGGTAGGCCGAAATTTCTCGCGGAGTCATAGCCAGTTTGAATTGATATGCCTGGGTTGACATGGTTGGATGCTCTGGGGTGGAGGGATGGGGATGCTTGCCTAGGATTCAAAGCTGGAAAGAGCAGAACAAGCACCGCATTTGGCACAGCCCGCCTTGATGTCGGCGGAAGACATGCCTGCCCGGTTCAGCAGACTGCCAATTTGTTGATACAGGCTGAACATCCACTCACTGTTGGGCACTGGGTGGTGGGCGAGGGGAGTGCCCGTGATGGGGACAAAGGGCACCACAAAGGGGTAGACGCCAATTTGAATTAGGCGATCGCACATCTCCACCAAGGTTTCGGCCCGATCGCCCAACCCGGCCAATAGATAAGTGCTGACTTGCCCTCTGCCAAATATCTGCACGGCTGCTGTGAACGCCTCGAAATAGTACTCCAGGGGGATGGTGGCTTTACCAGGCATAATGGTGGCTCGCACCTGCGGATCGGCGGCTTCCAAATGCATGCCCAAGCTGTCGATCCCGGCGGCTTTCATCCGCTCAAACCAACTAAAATCATCGGGCGGTTCGCACTGAACCTGAATGGGAATGTTGACGGTTTGTTTAATCACCCTGGCGCATTCGGTCAGGTAAGCAGCGCCGCGATCGCTGGTATGGGGGGTTCCGGTCGTCATTACCATGTGCTGAATGCCGTCCAGTCGCACCGCCGCTTCGACGACTTCCGCAAGCTGCGCCGGGGTTTTGCGAGCAATCGTTCTGCCTGCCTCTAACGATTGTCCAATGGCACAAAACTGACATGATGTTGCCGTGTTGCCGTAGCGCACACAGGTTTGCAAAACCGTGGTCGCTAACACATCTTTGCTGTGCAACAGAGCAATCTTCCAGTAGGGAATACCGTCTGCGGTGGTCAGTCCATAGAACTTGGGTTGGGGTGGAAAACTAATGGCCGAAATCTGTTCTCCCTGTCGTTCCAAGATCATGGTTTCAGCTGACCCGTTGGCATTCACTCTGTAGGGTGATTCGGCAGCTGGACTGTTGAATACAGGCACCATCACCACCGTTCCGTCTACAATCACTGCCTTATGATCAGATGGCCCCGCACCGCCTTTCCGTCCAGAGGCTCCGTAGCTGTGATCCACTAGCTTCAACCCGTGCGATTGAAGGTCAGTAATGAGCTGTTGTTTGTTCATGGAGATGTGTGGTGTGCTAGATGGCGATCGCGGCTCAAGTGTTTTCCAGCAGCTGCGTTTCAGCTAACGGAACCTCAGGAAATGCTTGAGATTTGGCCAGAGACAAGGGCGGAACAGCCGTTGAGGGGTTAGTGCTGATCATGCTTCTAGCCTCGGTGTTGAGCTGGAGCTGGAGCAAGTCAGGGCGCGCATAGTGCCCAACAGCATCCATCATGCGCTTCCGTTTGGTAATGAGCGAAAAGTCTAGATCAGCGATCGCCATCCCTTCTCCATCGGTAATCGGCGGGCAAAGATGATTGCCTTCAGGCCCAATAATCGCCGTGTTGCAGCCTCCCGTCAGCACTCGCTGTAAGTTGGGGTCGCTGGTAATTTGGCCGACCTGTTCTGGAGACAACCACCCGGTTGAATTGACCACAAAACAGCCTGCCTCTAAGGCATGATGGCGAATGGTAACCTCAATTTGATCGGCAAAAATCTGCCCGACTAGGGAACCAGGAAACTGAGCACAGTGAATTTGTTCGTGCTGCGCCATCAGGGCAAACCGCGCCAGCGGGTTGTAATGTTCCCAGCAAGCCAAGGCACCCAGTTTACCGACCGCTGTATCTAATACCGTTAGCCCAGACCCATCGCCCTGCCCCCAGACCATCCGTTCGTGATAGGTGGGGGTAATCTTACGACGCTTCAACAGCAAACTGCCATCAGCATCAAAAATTAGCTGCGTGTTGTACAGCGATCCGCCATCCCGCTCATTGACGCCCAGCACCACGACCATGCTGTAGGAACGCGCCGCACGGCTAACGGCATCGGTAACTGGCCCTGGAACGGTGACGGCCTGTTCATACAGCCGCATGTGTTCTTTACCCATCAGCACGGGCGGCTGCACAAACGAAAAATACGGATAGTAGGGAATAAACGTTTCGGGGAAAACGATCAGCTGTGCGCTTTCTTTAGCGGCTTGGGCGATCGCCTGCAACACCTTTTCTGTGGTGCCATCGCGGCTAAATAAAACCGGACTCAGCTGCACGGCAGCAGCTCGGATGGTGCGCGAGTAGTCCATAGAAAGTAGGGGATAGGGAGGAGAGAAAACCTAAAATTTAGTTTGGAAATTTGATGTTTAGGGCGCGACGCCCTAAACATCAAATGGTTCTGCTGGTGGGTATACCTACAGAGTCCAGGTATCTAGAATAAACGCCCCTTCTTTGCGGTGCAGCAGCACAATGTCGAGCACATCTAGCGGGCTAACCGGACGGATACCGGGAATCAACGAGGGTTCACCGTGACCATAGAGCGCTTGCAGGGCAAACCGACAGGCATAAATTTTGCCACCCTCTGCCATAAATTTGGTCAGCTGGTTGGTGAAATTTTGGTGACCCGGAAACGCTTCGTCGCCAATTTTGGGAAAGCCGCGCTGAATGCCCAAAGTAACGCCAGGACCGTAGAGCAAAATAGAGGTTTCAAACCCTTTTCGCAACAGGCGCAGGGATTGCAGCATGTTGACTAAACCGATGGAGCCTTCAAAGGCCACCGTGTGGAAGGTAACCAACGCTTTTTCACCGGGGTCTGCCTTGACATCGGGAAATACTTTTTCCTCGTAATCCACAAAGAAATCGCCAGTTTGATGGGCGGGTGTGGTTACTTCAGGCATGATGGTCTCCTCAGAATTTGTTGGTTAATGGTCGCGCTTACCGTGCTGCAAGATTACGTGCTGCCTCATAGGACTGTTTGTATCTCCCATTACGAAACCATTAAGTCTAGTCATAAGGCTAGGGGAGGCGATCGCCCAATTTCAATGCTGTGAAAGTTAATTGCTTACCCCCTATCTAAATCGATAGGGCTGGGCGTCCCTCATGGGCTACGACCCCAGTAAAAATTCGTTGATTGTACTCCAGTCGCTAGCGTGCGTCACTGGGGTGCGGGGCATACTGGCGACCACATAATCTGCCAGGTATGTGGCATCGCGGGCGATGCCTGAAAACCTCCCTGAACCCCAGGTGTAGAGCCATGGCAATCCCAGAAAATAGAGTCCGCGAATGCCAGTCACACCGCGATCGTGGCCGGGGTAGCCCTTGCCATCAAATACAGGAATTTCTACCCAGCGAAAATCAGCGTCATAGCCCGTACACCAGATGACAGTACTGATGGTTGCGGCCTCACAATTGAGCGTGAGATTCGTGTCTACATCCGGTTGCCAAACGGGTTGAAACGGTGGGTCGATGGGGGCGGCGATTTGATGCGTTTCGATGAAAATATCAATGCTTTTTTTGATACTCTCTGCGACCGCATCGGCCTGATCCAAATGCTGTTTCAAATTGGTCTGAAATTCGAGCTGAGTGCCATTAACGCTCTTCAATCTACCGTGCAGCTGCATCCCTTCTAAGGCAAACTGCCGCAGGTCAATTTCGCGCCCCCCATCGCGTCCGGTGACGTAGTGGTTGGCCTTGGTTCTCACCTTTTCTTTTTGCGGATGTTGATCAATGGATAGGTCGTAGTACCCCATCTGATCCAACCAGTCCACCACATCTTTGCCGCGATAGCGGCGGGGCGATCGCGGCGCACTGCCCACACATAGGTGCACTTGCCGTCCAGCTAGGTGCAAATCTTCGGCAATCTGACAGCCCGACTGCCCGGTGCCAACGACCAACACGGCTCCATCGGGTAACGATGGTGGATTGCGGTATGCGGACGAATGCAGCTGGACAAGGTGGTCAGGGAGCCGCTCTGCCAGTTTCGGCTGTTTGGGAAGGTGATACCCACCGACTGCAATCACCACCTGCTCAGCGGTGTAATTCCCCAACGAGGTTTCCACCTTAAACCGTTTCTGAGACTCACTTTTTGCCACTCTCAACACCTCAACTCCTTCCTCTACAGGTGGGTCAAAAGAGGCCGCATAACGCTCGACATACTGCACAATGTCATCCTTTTGCATAAACCCATGGGGTTCATTGCCGGGATAGGGATAGCCTGGTAGCTGACACTGCCAATTCGGGGTGACTAAGCAAAAAGAATCCCAACGCTTTGAGCGCCAGGAGTGTGCTATCTTATTTTTCTCAAAAACAATATGGTCAATTCCTCGTTCCTTTAAGCAGTAGCTCATGGACAGCCCCGCTTGACCGCCCCCGATGATGATTACGGAATAGTGGGTTTTCATTCGCTTGCCTACTTGCTCAACCGTGCTGCAAGATTACGGGCTAGCGAAGGGAAAGGTTTGTATCTCTAAATACGGAAAACTGAAGTCTAACGATATCGCTAGATATAGCGATCGCCCATCTCAATCATCCGTCGAGTAGTCCCCAACTCCCTGGCAATTTAGATAGGTTTAGAAAAGATAAGTTTGGATTAGATAGCTTTGAATTAGATAGCGTTGGATTAGACAGCTTTAGATCGGCTGGGTCAAACAGCGTCCAGCGTTTAACCCAACTCCCAGCCGCTATCCCTACAAAACCTTCTCCAGAAATTGCTGAGCCCGGGCGCTTTTGGGCGTAGAGAAAAATACATCTGGCGGTGCATCTTCCGCCACGGTGCCACTGTCCAAAAACAGCACGCGATCGGCGACATCACGGGCAAAGCCCATTTCGTGCGTCACAATGGCCATGGTGATGCCGGTTTTAGCCAGGTTCTTCATCACGTCCAACACTTCTTTGACCATTTCTGGATCCAGCGCCGATGTCGGTTCATCAAACAGCATATAGGCTGGCTCCATCGCCAGCGCCCGCACAATAGCCACCCGTTGCTTTTGACCGCCAGACAAGCGCGAGGGAAACACGTCTGCCTTTGCTTCTAAGCCCACCCGCTCTAGCAACTCCATCGCTTTTTCTTCGGCTGCGTGCTTGGAAAGCCCTTTAACGCAGACGGGAGCATAGGTCAGGTTTTGCAGCACCGTCTTATGAGGAAATAGATTGAAATGTTGAAATACCATCCCCACATTTTGACGCACCTTTTGGATGTCTACCTTGGGGTCTGTCACTTCAATTTCGTCAATGTAAACCCTACCCCGAGTCGGCACTTCCAATAGATTGAGGCAGCGTAAAAAGGTAGATTTACCGGAGCCAGAAGGGCCAATAATCGCGATCACCTCGCCGTCTTTGATCTCAGTTGAGATATCTTTCAAGACATCAAGTTTGCCAAAAGACTTCGTTAAAAATTCAACTCTAATCACTTCTCCGCATCCTCTTTTCAAGATTCTGTGCAAAAAACGTTAGTCCCATCACCAAAACGTAGTAAACAATGCCCACAAAAATAAGTGGTTCAAAATAGATGAACTTCTCAGCAGCTACCACCTGGCCACGACGCATCAAATCTAGAGCACCCACTGTTGAAACGAGGGCAGAGTCCTTGAGCAAGGCGATACTGTCATTCACCAACGCGGGCAAAATATTTTTGAACGCCTGCGGCAAAATGATGTCTTTCATCATCATGGGATACTTAACACCCAGAGTTTGAGCTGCTTCTCGCTGCCCTTTATCGACGGCTAAGATACCCCCTCGAATGGTTTCAGAACTGTAGGCCGCAGAATTTAGGGCAAAGGTAATTACACCTGCTTGGAGCGGCGGAATGGCATAGCCAATGAGCTGGGGTGTCGCAAAGTAAACCAAGGCTAATTGCAAGATTAACGGCGTGCCGCGAAAAATAGACGTATAAATGTCTGCAAACCACCGCAGTGGCTTAAATTTTGATATTTTGAAAATTGACAGAACAATAGCTAGAGAAAAGCCAAAAACTGCCGACAGAATGGTGAATTGGAGGGTGACTAAAGCGCCGCCGAGGATGTAGGGAATGTTTGGCGCAATTTTACCAAAGTCTAGAAATGTTTGTCCTAAAATATAGGAATTTCTAGAGGTTGCCTCGAACAATAGTGGACTCATGCTATACAGATTCCTTGGTCTGGCCTATGGGAATGATCTAGCTAATTTCGATCTAGATTTAGTATCCAGAGCATACTATAAAAGCTATCGATAAATAGTAGGTAATCGCACAAGATCAGAAGCGAGTCAATGATATGGATCCATTGCCGAACGGAGAGTGTGGTGGATCACCCAATCAAACCTAGACGAATCAAAAGCTCTGCTTTAAAGGGTGGTTTAAAACCAGTGTGGACGGCTGGATTTCCAATGCGCAAGGCGTGGGAGAGATCAACCGTCCACAACGTTTTTCACAATACTTGCAAATACTTGCCAAACGTCCAAATAGCCTCTAAGCAGGCTTATCGCCAAACCATTTGGTGATAAACTCTTCCAGCTTACCGCTACTCTTTAGCTCAGTTAGAATGGGGTCAAATTCTGCCAGCGTCGCCGATCCCTTGGGGAAGGCGATCGCCGACCCTGAGTCTCCTTCATTGGGAATCACATTCGCTGCCAAATCGGGATTGGACTTGAGATAACCAGCGGCAACCGTATCTTCCATCAAAATGGCATCAATTCGGCCTGCTTTCAATTCCTGAATCATTTCATTGATTCGGTTCAGCGGCTGTACATTTACTCCGGTAAATTTCTTAGCAGCCTCTTCTTGAATGGATCCTAGCTGTACACCTAGCTTCTTACCGCTGAGGCTAGCGGCACTCGTAAAACCGCTATCTTTTTTAGCAACAATGGTGTTTTTTGCGTCGTAATAAATCTGAGAGAAATCGACGTTTTTCTTGCGCTCTGCGGTCGGAGTCATCCCGGCCATCACAAAATCAGCGCGCTTGGATTGCAGTGCTGGAATTAGACCGTTAAAGTCGATATTGTCAATCTTTAAGGTGTAGCCAAGTTTCTCAGTGATGTATTTGGCAATGTCTACATCAAAGCCGACGATCTCTTGGCTACCGCTGGACGTGTCGATAAACTCGTAGGGAGGATAATCGGCTGAAGTGGCCATGGTGACCGTTTTGCCACTAGCTGTACTGTCCGCCGTAGGGGTACCAGAGTTGCAGGCCGTAATAACTGTAATAGTGAATATTGCAGTTAGCAAGGCGGTGAGTAAAAACTTAAGTCGTTTCATTGTTAGGGGGGTTAGAGTTTTGAAAAGAGAGAAATAAAGCGCTAGCTGCAAAGAATCGATCAGATGCCTAGAAACCCTACAGATATAGTTTGTATCCCCCAGAAACTTAGTATAGCTTGCTACAAAATACGCCATCATCTTTCGTTTCAAATGTCAATTTATCGAGCAGGCGATCGCCCCATGAATTCTAATTTTTCTGCCCTAGCACATTTATTGCAGTTGGCCAGTCCGGCGCTGCCAGTCGGAGCCTATAGCTACTCGGAAGGGTTAGAGCTGCTGGTACATGAGGGGCGAATTACAGATGCCCTGAGCCTGGAGCGCTGGCTGTTAGAGGAATTGCAGTGGGGTGCCATGCGGCTAGAGGCGGTGGCAGTGGCGCGCGTATATGACGGCATGGTAAGCACAACTGAGGACAAAAATTCTCGATTATCGGACTGGAACCAATGGCTATCGGCACTGCGTGAGACGGAAGAACTGCGCGAGCAAAGCTGGCAAATGGGGCGATCGCTCGTCCGGCTGCTGCTAGACCTAGACCCAACGCTAGCGCCAAGCCTGCGCGCTTGCGGGGAACCCTGTAATTTTGCTGCCGCCTTTGGGGTAGCGGCAGCGCAGTGGCAGATTGACCGCCAGTCGGCGCTCGTTGGCTATTTGTATAGCTGGGCTAGCAATTTAGTCAATGCCGGGGTGCGCTTGGTGCCGCTGGGGCAAACCGCTGGCCAAAAAGTCTTACTCAATCTTTACCCGGCCTTAGACCAGGCCGTGGCGGCAGCGCTCAGCTTACCCGATGAGGCATTGAGGAACTGCGGCTGGGGGTTGGCGATCGCCAGCATGAATCACGAAGTCATGTACTCGCGGATGTTCCGCAGCTAGGGGGTTGGCGTTCTGATTTGATTGAGGAACTCTAGCGTTTGCTGGTAGCCCGCCTGGTTACCCTGCTGTTGAAATAGCTGGGCGGCAGTTTGCAAATCTTGCACCGCCGCCGGCAGCTCACCCAATGCCTGGTGCACCAGCCCACGTCGGCCATAGGCTTCGGCCACTGCCGGGTCGAGGCGAAGGGTTTGGTCAAAATCGGCTAGGGCGGCGGGGTAGTTTGCTTGCAGCTGGTAGATAATGCCGCGATTGTAGTAGGCATCTAACCGGTTGGGGTCGAGGGCGATCGCCTGATTAAAATTGGTCAGCGCTGCGGCAAAATTTCCCTGTTGGGCGTAGGCGGTGCCGCGTTTATCGTAGGCGTCGGCGTGCTGCGGGTCAATCTGGAGCGCCTGGTCAAAATCGGCTAGGGCGCGCTGCTCATTGCCCGACAGCGCATAGGCCACGCCCCGGTTGCAGTAGGCTTCAATGTGCTGGGGATCGAGCTGGATGACTTGGCTAAAATCGACAATTGCCCCATTAAAGTCTCCTGTAATGATGCGCAGAGCGCCTCGGTTGAATAAATCGTCGGTAGATATGGGCGTGGCTTCACTGGCGTTGGGATCCGCCTGAGGGGTAAGCTGAGGGGCGATTTGGTTAGATTTTGGCTGGGGCAGTGCCGCTGCGATCGCCGCCGAACTGCCGAACCCGCTGGCGATCGCGATTCCACTCAAACTAGCAATGAGCGTTTGCAGCAGTGTCATAGCGGTCAGCCTCTAAAATAATTGCAGCACATGGGAATCAAGCGACGGACGCAGCGTCCTATAGCAATTTTTAGATAAATCGAAGTACACCACAGGTTCCAGAACAAGGGGCTTAAGCCCCTTGTTCTGGAACCTGTGGTGGCAGCACGTAGAAGACTAGTTCTATCCTAGACATTTGATCGCCCGAATGGGAGTTCTGCCAAACGAAAAACAGGAAGTCAGCCCGATCGCCAACCCCCTGTTTTCTAGATCGCTCTCTAAAAACGTAACTACTCAGGCTATCAACAGCCCTCGTCCCCTAGCCCCTTCTCCCAAGTAGGGAGAAGAGGAACCGAACTAGTTCAAAGTCCCTCTCCCCATTTGGGAGAGGGATCTAGGGTGTAGCTTGCTTCCCGCAGGGTGGGCAAACTGAGATAGTGCCTCAACTGACACCTAAAAGAGTGCCTCAACTGGGGCGCTAGGATTCGAACCTAGGAATGTCGGGACCAAAACCCGATGCCTTACCACTTGGCGACGCCCCAATGCAGCGCAACCTTAGTATATTAACAAGTTTTAGCCACATTGTGTCAACCCGTAGATGGAATTTCCCAAAAAACAGCGTGACACGGCGGAAATTGCCTAACGTCTTGCCTGCTGCTGTATTTTTTGCTAGTCTCACACAGACCGATCGGTCTTGAAACGATGTCGAAAGCTGAAGAAACAAAAACTCGAATTATCGAGCAAGCCGCCGTGCTGTTTAACCAGCAAGGGTATGCGGGCGCTTCAATGTCGGATCTGATGCGCGTGACAGGGTTGCAGAAAGGAGGGATTTATAACCACTTCCGCAGCAAAGATGAGCTAGCTCTAGCCGCGTTTGACTTTGCGGCCAATTGTATCCAGCAGAAATTTATCGGTGCCTTGAGTGGCAAACGTCACGCC
>JAYUYI010000309.1:0-1692 GCA_043752545.1 Thermoleptolyngbya sp. | reverse complement strand
CTTTGGCTATTGGTTCCACGCTGATGCCTCCCAGGACGCATCCAGTAGTTCTGCCTTTACGGCCTCTGGCATCACCAACACATGCCTAAACATTTGGATGGCGATCTCTGCTGATTGGACGCCAGCGTATTTTAGATGCTCCAGGTCGCTCAGCCATTTCCTAAGGTCTAGATCCCAACAATTGAGCCATTGCCGGACAAACCGTTCTCTCCGGTGGGTGATCGTGAAACCATCCCAGCGGAGGTAACCCGTATGGTGCTGCTGGCGTAGTTCTTCAAGGTACTGCGGCCAGGGTTGGTCAAGGCTGTCTGGAATCAACCGGGTAAAAAACTTTTCGGGAGGGGCTTCGTCGGATGGGATATCCAAAACGGATTCCCATACGCGTTCCTGTTGTTCTTCGTTCCAAATTGGGACGGCTGCCCAGGTCTTGCCAGTAGCCTCGTTGAACAACAGGAAAATGTTTTCATCTTGATACACCAATTCGTGGGCGCGATCGCCCACAAGGGATTCCGCGCCCACGACCTGAAGGATGTCGTGAACCAAATAGATTAATTCTTGAATTTCGCCCACGGGGTCGCTCACGTCACACCTCCCAGCAGCATTGGGACAGCATTGGGGTACGTGAGGGTAGAGTTGTGGTTCCAGTAGCGATCGCTTTCTGGTTCCCATGGGCTAGGGATCGTGGGGGAAGCCGAGCGGATCATCCGGGTGGTTCCATCAATCACGACGGGACGGTAGAGGTGCGGCTCTCCTGAAGGGATTGGGGCTGTCGGCAGGACGGCCACCGGACTCGCAGGTCGTGTGTCTGGTGCGGTGAGCAACCCAGCCACTAGAGCCTGGGTGGTGGTCGGCGCGTCAGCTACGCGATGGGGCGAGGCAAGCGCGGCCTGTAGGGTAGGCATCACGCTGGGGGTCAGCAACTCCGGTGCCGCAGGTAGCAACTCCGGTGCCGCAGGTAGCAACCCGATCGGGCGGAACGGTTCTGGAAGAACCAACGATATTGTTTGTTGGGGTTCGGGCATAGCGGGTGTACGGACGATCGCCCCAATGGAAAATCCAATGAAGGCGATCGCCGCAATCGCTACGCTATAGAGTGTGGGGTCTGTGACCATAGGGGGGAAAGGGTAAAGCGTGGGCGTTCATCAAGGGTTTGACGGTAGAGAGCGTCAAACTCGCGCATGAGTTCGCTGTATTCTTCCTGCGGCAGGGAGTACATGTCGATTCGCTGCATCGTTTCGGCCAAGTCGCTGATCTGGCGGGTGGCTTGTCGAGCTGCCTGACGATTTGCCGCACGGGCAAACCGCTTCGGCATGTTGAATCGCAGCAGTGCGGACAACGCCAAGGTCAAGAGCGCGGTCGAGATGGACGACAGGATGATGGCGGCGATCGCATCCGACTGATGGATCAGCGTCAGGAGTTGATGTGCGAACGGGATATAGTCCGACAGGATGATCCGCATCCAGGCGATGTGGTGGGGTGTCGTCAAGAATGCGAGCGCTTGGGTCAAAAAGGCATCAAACGGCGCTGACTGTGTCAGCCAGCACGATGCCGCAATGCTCGCTAGGTTGAGCGTCCCGATGATTGCCGCCAGGATGAAGCGAGCAATGCGCTGGAGTTTGAAGAAAGATTCTCGTTGCATGGCAGTAGGTTATTGTCTGCCGTTACCGAAGTTGGCGGCAGGTCCGCAGATAT
>JAYUYI010000308.1:0-4536 GCA_043752545.1 Thermoleptolyngbya sp. | reverse complement strand
TAGCGGGCGATCGCCCAGGCAATAACATTGGCGGCATCAATCGGCACCCCGGCTTCAATCAGCTTTCGCCAATAGGTTGGGGTCATTTCTCGAGTTGCGTTGCGCTTCGGCGCAACGCTCACAGAATTGGCTGTCATGGGAATTTACTTTGAATGGGATGGTATTAATCCTCGGGTATTGGCACTAATCGGCAGGTGATTTCAGCCAGAAGTCTACGTGATAATTCGTAGGTATTTGAGTGACTTAGGCACTAGCTCCCCTGTGATGCCCCCACGGCTCTCCTGTGATGCGAGTCACAAAAGCGAGGAGATCTGGCGAGGATCTGGGGCTTATGTCCGCTGATAGCGCATCCCCGGCAGGTTTGAGACTAAGTTCATCAGCTCTAGTTCGAGCAATGCTCCAAGCAACGTGCCTGTATCTAAGCCAGTGTGTTGCACTAGGTGGTCGAGGGCGATCGCCTCTGTGGGGATGGCGGGGATGGCGGCAAACACCGCTTGCAGGTGGGGCGGTAGAGGAGGTGGCGGTAGAGGAGGTGGCGGTAGATGCGGCAAGCTTGTCGTAGGAGCTAACGGGGGCGTGAGGCTAGAATCGAAATCCAGCCGGGGCAAGGAGCTGAGCATCTCTAAAAGATGAGCCTCATCCAGAATTAACTGTGCACCATTGTTGATTAGCTCCAGGCAGCCACGGGCGCAGGCATTGTCGAGTGAGCCGGGAAGGGCATAGACATCGCGGTTGTAGTCCATGGCGAGGCGGGCAGTAATCAGCGCTCCAGATTTGGTGGGCGCTTCTAGTACCAGGGTGGCGCGGCACAGTCCGGCAATAATTCGGTTGCGCCGAGGAAAGTTACCCCGATCTGGCGGGGTACCCCACGGGTATTCGCTAACAATTAGCCCCGCTTGGTCGATCGATTGAGCCAGTCGGCGATTAGACAAGGGATACACCTTATTCACCCCCGTGCCCAAGACAGCGATGGTGCGTCCACCCGCCTCTAAACACGCCTGATGCGCTGCGGTATCGACCCCTTCTGCTAGCCCAGACACTACTGTAAACCCGGCTAAGGCCAGCGCTTTGCTAATTTGGGATGTCCATTTGCGGCCATAGTCGGACGGCGTCCGGGTGCCCACCATGGCGATCGCCGTCACCTCACCGCTATTCTCGCGCGCATTCACCTGCCCCCGATAGTAGAGCAGCGGCGGCGGGTCAGTCATTTCTAGCAAGAGCTGCGGGTAGTCGGCATCAGCCGGAGTCCAAAAGTGGGGATTGGTGCGCTCGTGTTCTGCTAGCAATTCCGCAGGGTTGAGCGGCGATCGCCCCGCCACCATTGCTGCCGCTGTCATCTTTCCCACGCCCTCCACCTGTTCCAGCGCTGCCGCATCAGCCTCCCAGGCCACTGCCAGCGACCCAAACTGCCGATGCAGCCGCAGCAGCAGCGTTGGCCCCACCCCCGATACCCTAGACCACCCCAACCAATATGCTCGCTCCAATGACCTACTCCCCCAGCAACGCCCACAGCGTTAGTGTGCCCAAAACAGGGGAAGGAGGGCGATCGCCCTTCCCACAAGACTCCCGCACCTGAAATCAATCGTGAAATTAAAAACCAAATATCGCAAATCAACCAGAGAATCTACAATATTGACAATTCCAAAACCCTCATCCTTTCATCCTCCTGCTGCGCAGAAGCAAGCTACATCCTTCATCCCTCATCCCTCATCCTTCCCATGCCCCCATCCACCTCCATCCAAGTCCGCCCCGTTCTGTCTCCTGGCGACAACGAACTGTTCCTAGATGTCCCCAAATTGGTCTACGCCAATGACCCTAACTGGGTACCTCCAATTCGCAGCAGCGTCGCCAAAAACTTTAAGCCAGACAACCCGTTTTTGCAATACGGACGGCTGCAACAGTTTATTGCCACCCGGCTCGGTAGCAATGGCACAGAGGCGATCGGGCGGATTGTAGCGGCAGTCAACGATCGGTTGATTGAGCGCGAGGGCGAAAAAATTGGTGTATTTGGCTTTTTTGAATGCATTAATGACGATGCCGTGGGGCAAGCATTACTACAAGCGGCTACCGACTGGCTGCGGCAACAGGGCATGGCGCGTGTGCGCGGCCCAATCGACCTTTCCACCCACAACAACTGCCTGTTTTTAGTAGATGGCTTCGATTCGCCGCCGTATTTGATGATGCCCTACAACGCAGCCTGGTATCCGGCGCTGATGGAGCAAGGCGGCTGGCACAAGGCAAAAGATGCCTACGCCTACATGTTGGATTTGAGCCAGCCGCTGCCGATCGAATTTGAGCGGGCTTACCGAATTGCGGCCAAGTCTGGCATTACCTTTCGGCCATTACACCTCAAAGGCGATGATTTTATTGCAGACTGTACGGGGCTATATAACTTGTTCAACAAGGCGTTTTCACATAACTGGAGTTCAACGCCGCGCACGCTAGAAGAGTTTTTAGAAGAGGCAAAATCTCTGCAAGATTTGGTAGACACCGACATTTTTGTGATTGCCGAGTATGACGCCGAAATGGTCGGTTTTTTTATGGCGTTGCCTGACTATAACCCGGTGCTGAAGCGCGTTAATGGCAAGCTAGACTGGTTAGGGATTCTCAAGTTTCTGTGGTACCGCCGCAGTATTGACACGGCGCGTGTGATTGCGATTTGCTCGTTGCCCGAATATCGCCGCAAGCTAGTGCCAATGGCCGTAATTTATCTGGGGATGCAGGGCGGCGTGCAGCGCCAAAAGCCGTATAAGTGCGCAGAACTATCGTGGGTGTACGAAGACAACATGCCCTCGCGCAAAATCATTGAAGCGACTGGAGCACATGTCTACAAAACGTACCGGATTTACGAAAAAGAGCTTTAGAAATTGGTGCTGTCAAGCGGTCGGGCAACCACGGACGATCGAAATTATGAGCGTTGAGCCGCTTGATCTTTTAGCGTTGAGCCGCTTGATCAAAGACACGGGCGATCGCATTCCAGGCGAGTTTGGGTTGCAAGTCGGCGTCTAACGGCAGCGGGCGGACGGGCATGCCATCGTCTCGGGGCTTATACTCTGATAGCCAGGAGTAGCGATCGCTCAACCCCCAAGTCAGCACCGCAATCACAGCAGGTTCAGCCAATACCGCTGTCAGGTAATCTTCGTAAGCCGCCGCCACAATGCGATCGCGCTGTTCTATATTGGCAGGCAGCTCTTGATCTTTGACGTCCAATTCGGTAACAAAGATCTTTAGCCCTAAGTCGGCCACTTCACGCAAGAACCGCTGCATCTGGGCTGGGTTAAACTGGCGAGAATCTTGCCCGTCTAAATGAGCCTGTAACCCCAGGGCATGGACGGGAACCTCCCTAGATTTCAGCCGTTCTAGCAGGCGTAGAACAGCATTGCGCTTAGTTTCGTCTTCTGCGGTATCGTAGTCTAAGCTGTAGTCGTTGTAGAACAACATCGCGTCCGGGTCTGCCTCGGCAGCGACCCGAAACGCAAGCTCCACGTAGTCTTGCCCCAATAATTGCAGCCACGGGCTGTTGCGAAATCCGTCTGGTTTTCCTTCTTTGGGCTGAATCGCTTCATTCACAACGTCCCAGGAGTGCATCTTCCCGGCATAGTGTCCGGCTACGGTTTGGATATGGTTGACCAACACCCGCTCGGCATTCTGTCGCGTTACCTGTTCCTCAAACCAATCGGGTAGCGATTGATGCCACACCAGCGTGTGACCCCGCAGCTTCAGATTGTGCTGAGTGGCAAAATTGACCAGTTGATCTGCGTCATCAAAGTCAAATTTGTCTAGGCTAGGACGCAAAGACTGCCATTTCATCGCCTTCTCGGGCACTAGCATCTCACACTCTTGCACAAACCGCGCCGCAAACGCGTCGTCATCAAATAGGCTAGAGCGTCTGACCGCAGCGCCATATAAAATCCCTTTGGCGGCGGCGCGCGCGCCCAAAGAGCGATCTCCTGCTGCTGCAAAATTTCGAGTTTCGCTAAGCTGAGTCTCTGCCTGAGATGATTTTTGCGATCGCCCCAGCGCCACTGCACCTGCCCCAGCAATGGCACCTGCACCAAACCTCAGCAGATCTCGCCTGTACAGTAAGCATTTATTTAGACGGCTGGTTGACTTGCTATCTGTCATTATTGTTGTCCTAATAGATTGATGCTTTTGTGCCTTACGCTTTGGCAGTTTGCTTGTTTTTTGTGATAACTTTCCTTTGTAAACCGGATTTTAATGTAATTGCAAAACCATTCTAATCGACTGTAAATTCTGATTCAGCTAACCCTTCAACGCTGCATAATACACATCAACCAGCGATACACAATACGCACGAATATCTAGCGGCAACACCTGCTCTCTGGCGCGTCGGCCTAATGCCTGCCGTTCAGAACTATCTTGGATCAAAAACTGCATTGCCGTTGCCAGCTGTTCTAGATCACCAGGAGTCACCAATAGCCCATTCTGCTTCGGTGTAATTAATTCGGGAATACCGCCCACAGGCGTAGTAATCACGGGTAGCCCCCAGCCCATTGCTTCTAAAACAGACATGGG
>JAYUYI010000307.1:0-4537 GCA_043752545.1 Thermoleptolyngbya sp. | reverse complement strand
GGCTAGATCAACCACCTCTGGTTCTTGAGCCGCATTCTCTAAAATCGTTTCGCCATCGGCCAGAGTCGCCGCCATCATCAGCGTTTCGGTTGCCCCTACGCTTGGATAATCGAGGTAGATTCTGGCACCTTTGAGCCGCTTACTGGTACCTGGGATGCAGGCATGAACCGTGCCATGCTCAATATGAACATCCGCGCCCATGGCCTGAAGCCCTCGTACATGCAGATCAACCGGGCGGGCACCAATTGCGCAGCCACCCGGCAGCGGAATCCGGGCGACCCCTAGGCGAGCCAGCAACGGCCCAATGGCAAAGAAACTAGCGCGCAATTGGCTCACTAGCTCGTAAGGCGCTTTCGATTGGCTGAGATGACGGGCGTCAATTTCTAGAGAGTCGCCGTCTCGCTTGAGTTTTACCCCCAAGGTCGCCAAAATCTCGGCCATGCGCTCAATGTCCATGAGGGCAGGCACATTGCGGAGACGACAGTCTTGTGGGCACAGTACAGATCCGGCCATAATTGCCAAAACTGAATTCTTTGCACCACTAATACGAACTTCGCCGTGTAGCGAATATCCCCCGTGGATATGGAGTATGGGAGTGCCGCCCTCAGGGGAGGGGGTAGAACTGGATAAGCTTTGAGAGGGAGTAATGAGCGTGTCCTCCAGAATTCGCCTATAAATGGTACGACTTAGAATCGGTTTTTTCCAAACTTAGGTGGGATTTAATTTTGAAAGTTCCGGGTCTGTCCGTTTGGTCTTGATTTTACCGGAAAGTTTTCAGCTGTCTATGGGTATGGGGATGATTGATGGATCCGATTGGGTTAAACCGAGACGCCGGAGCACAGATTTCTTGCCTGCTACAGGTTGACTGATGTTAGCAGTATGTTGCATGATAATAGACCGCAGCCCAAACATGCGCTGATGCGGAACTGGCGGAATTGGTAGACGCGCTAGATTCAGGTTCTAGTGTCTGCAAAGACTTCCGGGTTCAAGTCCCGGGTTCCGCATGGGGTGGGTATACAAGAGCGGCAATGGTTCACAAGGCTGAATCGTTGCCGTTTTTGTCTGCGCTTCATCATGGTTGCCGTCGCGGGGCACGTCAGTTTTACTGATGAATTAATTAAGTTTTGAAACAGAATTTTAATCACCCTGAATTGGATCGAAATTAACTGCGCCCTCAGAATAATCCATGCTGACCAGTTTGCAAAATCCGCTCGTGAAGCAGTTGCGAAAGCTGCATCAGGCCAAACAGCGGCAAGAACAAGGGGCATTTTTGTTAGAAGGAACCCACTTGGTAGAGGCAGCCTATGCCACGGGCTGGCCGCTGGAGGTGGTGTGCTGCACGCCCGAGTGGTGCGATCGCCACCCCACTCTGTACTCACAAGTTGCCCACCAAGCGGCCCGAGTGGAACTTGTCAGCGGCGCAATTATTGAGGCGATCGCCACCACTACTAGCCCCGACGGCATTGTAGCCACGGCTCGCCGGGAGACAGCCACTCAGCCGTTAAATCAGGCCATGAGCTTGGGGATCGCCCTGGAAACCCTGCAAGACCCTGGAAATCTGGGCACCATCATTCGCACCGCCGCTGCTGCGGGCGTTGATGGGCTATGGTTGAGTGCAGACAGCGTTGACCTAGATCACCCCAAGGTGCTGCGCGCCACCGCAGGCCAGTGGTTTCGCCTCCCCATGAGCACAACCGTGGATTTGTCTGGCGACGTGCAACGCTGCAAACGGCACGGCATTCAGGTGGTTGCTACCTTACCCAACGCCCCCCTAACCTACTGGCAGGCCGACTTGACCCGTCCCACGCTGCTGCTGCTAGGAAACGAAGGCAATGGGCTATCGCAGAACCTAGCGGCCACCGCCGATGTGCAGGTCAGCATTCCACTGGCGGCAGGCGTTGAGTCGTTGAATGTGGCGATCGCCGCTGCGTTGCTGGTATACGAAGCAAGACGGCAGCGCACTCAGGCCGTGTAATAGGCAATAGGCTGGCGACCTGATCTCTGCCTTTATACCTACTTTCTACTTACTGGCCTCTAGTTCGGGTAAATTGATCAATATCGGCCACAGCGTCCTCCAACTCCTGAACCGTAATTGCCGCACTATGACGGGTTGGAGCACCAGCCGTAGGTGCAGAAGAGATAGATTGGGTGACTTGAGGTGGTGGATTCGAGGGTTGATCGTCGGCTTCCGGTATGTGCAAACGTTGATCGAGTTGATCAAGCGCTTCCATAAAAGCCCGAGTGGCAGCTTGGCGTAGCTCTTGCTGATTAGAATGCATAGCTTTTAACTCCTCAAATCACACAGGCGAAAACGGGTGGACAGTCCTTAAAATTTCTTCAAAGTTCAGCGTACACATTTCGGCCAATTTAGGTGTCGGGGAATTTACTCAAATTTAAGCTTTGGTGTAATTCCAGTTGAGGTGTTGCCGAATTAGCCTGAACCCTTGAAAATTTAGGTAGTGGTAAGGTCGTAGGGGTTCTGTGGGCGATCGCTGCCCCTACGCGCTGTTGCAGAGCTGTTACAGAATAGAGAACTACCAGGCGAGAGCAACCAGGATTCTGCCAGAATTTTGGTAGAGGTTATAGAATATTCCTCACGGAGAGGCTGAAGTGAGTCAAGCATTCGATTACGATTTGGTGATTATTGGGGCAGGAGTAGGGGGGCATGGAGCGGCGCTGCATGCGGTGAGCTGTGGACTAAAAACGGCCATCATTGAAGCGGCAGATATGGGTGGCACCTGCGTGAACCGAGGCTGCATTCCGTCGAAGGCGCTGCTGGCCGCGTCGGGGCGAGTGCGCGAACTCCGCAATGCGCATCACCTGCAAGCATTGGGCATTCAATTAGGCAGCGTTGGGTTTGACCGAGAGGCGATCGCCAACCATGCCAAAAACCTGGTAGATAAAATTCGCGGCGACCTGACCAACAGCCTCAAGCGACTAGGGGTCGATACGATCCACGGCTGGGGCAAACTGGCAGGCGCTCAGAAAGTGGCGATCGCCACTCCCGATGGCGAAAAAATGATCACTGGCGAACATATTATGCTCTCCACGGGATCTGTCCCGTTTGTGCCCCCAGGAATTGAAACTGATGGCAAAACCGTCTTCACTAGCGACGATGCCGTCAAACTAGACTGGCTGCCGCCTTGGCTGGCCATCATTGGCAGCGGCTACATTGGGCTAGAATTTGCCGATGTTTATACCGCCCTAGGCAGCGAAGTGACGATGATCGAAGCGCTCGATCAACTGATGCCCGGTTTCGACCCTGACATTGCCAAACTAGCCCAGCGGATTTTGATTGCGCCCCGCGATATTGAAACCCGAGTCGGGCTGCTGGCCAAAACGGTGATCCCCGGTTCACCGGTCACCATTGAGCTGGCCGACATGAAAACCAAAGAAGTGGTAGAAGTCCTGGAAGTGGACGCCTGCCTGGTGGCCACGGGACGCATTCCTGCCACCAAAGACTTGGGGCTGGAAACAGTTGGGATCGAAACCGATCGGCGTGGCTTTATTACCGTCAATGATCAAATGGAAGTGTTGCTAGACGGGCAACCTGTGCCCCATCTCTGGGCCATTGGCGATGCCACGGGCAAAATGATGCTGGCTCATGCGGCCTCCGCCCAAGGCGTAGTTGCCGTCGAAAACATCTGTGGCCGACCTCGCCAAATTGACTATCGCAGCATTCCTGCCGCCGCCTTTACCCACCCCGAAGTCAGCTTTGTGGGGTTGACGGAGCCGATTGCCATAGAAGTGGGCAAGACCGAAGGCTTCAAGGTAGCCGTCACCCGCTCCTACTTTAAAGGCAACTCGAAGGCGCTGGCGGAAGGTGAAACCGATGGACTCGCTAAGGTCGTCTACCGGGAAGATACGGGTGAACTGCTGGGTGCTCATATTATTGGCCTCCATGCTGCCGACCTGATTCAGGAAGCCGCCAATGCGATCGCCCAACGTCGCTCTGTACATGACCTCGCCTACCTCGTCCACACCCATCCCACCCTGTCTGAGGTGCTAGACGAAGCCTATAAACGGGCGATCGCCACCCATTAAGATGTGGCAGACATCTCCCCCAAAACCCGAACCGGGTCAACGACCGTTGCCCCAGTTCGGATTGCGGGCGATCTAATCAGATCCGAACCGGGCGAACGACCGTATCGCTCCTACTCTGGGTGCAGGGGTAGCCTGCTGCCTAAACTTTACTGAGGGGTTATGGCGGGCAGGGTTTATGAACTGTTGCTGAAGCGAGTGAGCGCCCATACTAGGTCAAAAGCGTGAATCGTTTCCCAGCTCACCAGGAAACGATTCACGCTAGAGTCTATGCGTTAACCAGATGCGTTATCCAGTCTATGCTCGCCTAAACCATCCTCGATCGCCCACTACACCGTAGTAATGTCGATTTCTTTCTCTTTCAACAACGCATCTACTTTACTGATATATTTATCGGTCAGCTTTTGGATGGAGTCTTGCAGATCACGGGCTTCATCTTCAGAAACATCGCTGCTCTTTTCTTGCTTACGAACCGCCTCAACCGCATCGCGGCGAA
>JAYUYI010000306.1:0-1701 GCA_043752545.1 Thermoleptolyngbya sp. | reverse complement strand
CTAGCTCTGTGGCCAAAATTCCGCCCAGCGACCAACCTAGCACTAAGCAGCGCGAGATCTCAAACCGATCGAGCAGCGCTTCTAGGTCCACTAGGTGATCGGCCATGACAAAGTCCTGGGACGCTTTGCTGTTGCCATAACCGCGCAAATCGGGCGCAAGCGTTTGGAACTGCTGCGACAAATGTTGGGTAAAGACCGACATATTGTTTGCCGATCCCGGATGGCCGTGCAAACAGAGAATGGGATAACCGTCGCCTCGAACCTGGACGTGGAGAAGGTAGGGAGAGCCTGTCATGCTGTAGGTGAAGAAGAAAATATCAAGAACAAGAAGCAACCCTGAGGAATCAGAATTAAATAAGTTTTGAGTTTTGAGCTAGGCGGTCAACTCAAAACTCAAAACTCAAAACTTACTCATTCCTTCCCGGGTTGGCGATCCCGTCTCTTATTTATTCTTCTGTTTTGGTGCGTTTTGCTCAAGAGTGGATCTCCGATCCCCTTATTCAAAGGATCTCCGATCCCCTTATTCAAATCCACCCTGTTTAATTAGATGCTGCACCACACCTCGGATTACTTTGCGGACGGCGGGTTCGCTGCCTGTGTTGTCGATTGCCACTGTGATCACATAGCGATCGCCCTTAATATTGACCCCTGTGGTGCTACCCAACACCTTAGAATTTTGCCCGGTTTTTTCGCCAATCCACACGGCGGGGCGCTTAATTGCTTCGTAGCCTAGTGCCCAGTCGTATTGATTGACCAGCCCTTCTAGAATCAGGTCGTCGCCGGGATGTTCGTTGTTGTAGATCCCCACCATCATGTCGGTGAGTTCGTCGGTATTAATGAAATTGGGCGGGCTGCCAAGACCTGATGGATAGGTGCTTTCGCCCACCAGTTTGGTTTTTACCTTAGTGACGCGGTAGCCTCGTTCTTGCAACACCTGACTGATATAGTCCCACCCCACGTAGTCAATCAGTTGGTTGGTGGCAATGTTGCTGCTATAGCTAATCATTTGCAGCAGCACTTTGCTAATCGGGTACTCTTGCCCCACCCAAATTTTGGCAGCGTCTTCGGTGTAGTTGCCTCGGCTGACTATGATCGGCGTTTTGGGATCAATTTTTTGGGAGGTGAGTTTTTGCATGGTGGCGATCGCAATCGGCACCTTAATTAAGCTGGCGGGGCTAGCTGGAGGTTCACTGCCCTGGTAGCGACGACACTCGCGCTCCAGCGTACATACCGTGACATGCACCCGCGATCCCATCCCCGAGTCATCGGCAATTTTCTTCAAAAAGCCAGAACGAGCCGTATCGTAGCGATAGGCCGCCACATCTAAATTGGGTTCGTATTCTTTCAGCTTCTGCCTCGCTTGCTGAACCAAAAACGAATCTTTATCAACGGCCTTCAGCGCACCTACCGCCTCTTTCCACAGCGAATAGAGCTTTTGGGCACTGGCTTGCGAGCTGTCCTTGGCGGCACCGGCTGTTGTGGCTTGATTGGCCAGCCGAATCGCCTTTTTCCAATTTTCTTGAGCCGTTTCTTCAACCTGAATCCGGATTTCCGTCGCCTGTAGAGTCTGCAAAAGATCTAGGGGAACGGAAGCTGCACCCGTGGTAGCCGAAATTAGAGGTGGCGGCTGCTGCTCCAATTCTGCCCGCAGGCGATCGCGCCTTTGGTATAGCTCGGCCAAAGACTTGGCCTTCGGCACAG
>JAYUYI010000305.1:0-1704 GCA_043752545.1 Thermoleptolyngbya sp. | reverse complement strand
GGCGATCGCCGATGTTCCCAAAACCCGCGTTTACTCCATCTGCCAGTGGCTGAATGCAAGGCGGAAGGATGTAGCTGGCTTCTGCGCAGCAGTAGGCGGAAGGATGAAGGATGAAGGCGGTGGCGTGCTGCCGCAGAATATTTTGACCAAGCCGCCCAGCGCTGAACTGAAACCGGGGCAGGTTGACCAAGATTCGCTGCCGCCTTATGACGTGTTGGACGATATTTTGGATCGGTTTATTGAGGCGCATCAATCTCCAGCAGAAATTGTGGCGGCGGGTCACGATCCGGCTATCGTCAACCAAATTATGCGATTGGTCACCCGCGCCGAATTCAAGCGGAAGCAGGCCGCACCTGGCCTCAAAATTACCGATCGCGCCTTTGGCACAGGTTGGCGAATGCCGATCGCCAGCCGCTGGTTGCCTGATACCTCTGCGGTGACTCGGTAGCCAAGCGCGCCTAATTTTGTCAGAGTAATCCAGACGAGATGGCATAACGGTGGGTGTCAGCGATGGCAAACGAGGTGATAAAGCAGGGATTTTATGGCTAGTGTTCCAAACTTCATTCGCTTTTTAGGTCACATTCGGCCTGCCACAATTCACCAAACGGCCAAGCGTGCCGCTCAGCAGCGCTTACCGGGGTTGGCGTCAGAGATGGCGTACAACAGTATGCTGGCGCTATTTCCGGCAATTTTGGCGGTGCTGACGGCGATCGGGTTGTTTAAGCCCCTGCAACAGACGTTTTTGCGGTTGGTCGGGCAGCTGAAGGAGGTGGTGCCTGAGCAAGTCTGGGCAATTATTGAAGGGTTTGCCACTGAGCTGAGCACCAGCCGCGATACGGGGCTGTTTTCGTTAAGTTTTGCGATCGCCCTTTGGGCTGCCTCTGGAGCCTTCAGCGCGGCCATGAATGCCCTCGACCAAATTCACCAAATTCCACCCGAAAAAACCCGTCCCTTCTGGAAGGCCAAGCTAATTTCTCTGGGGCTGACGGTGGGCGGTCTGCTATTTTTGATAGTTGCCCTCACCTTGATCTTTGTAGGCGAGCTAATTGTCGTCAACATTGCCCGCCAAAATGATTTAATCAAACCAGGTCTGCTCACTCTCTGGCGTCTGCTCACCTTACCTGTCACCCTAGGGCTAATTTCCCTGACCTTTGGGTTTATCTATCGCTTTGGCCCTAGCCGCTGGAGTTCGGAACGACCGATTATGCCCGGGGCTATTTTGGCAGCCATTTTTTGGGCGGTGTTATCCAATTTGTTCCGGCTGTATGTGTCAAACTTTGGCGACTATAACCGCGCCTATGGCGCAGTTGGTGCGGTAATTGTGCTCTTGCTCTGGCTCTACCTCAGCTCTTTGGTGATGCTGCTAGGGGATCAACTTAATGTCACGATTGGCGAGAGTATGAAGGGAAAACTGGGGAAGCAGCCGCAACGGATCAAAGCCAACAGCAGGAAATGAGAGCGGATGGATATTTTACAAATTTTGCAAGATGACTATCGTAAATTCCCCAACGATCAAACCTATAGCCTCTACGCAGAAGACGTTTATTTCAAAGACCCGATGACTGAATTTCGCGGATGCGATCGCTACCGTCAAATGATTGGTTTGATCAAAACCTGGTTTCTCAACCCGCACCTCGACCTCCACAGCATTCAACAAACTGGCTCCACTATTCGCACCGATTGGACGCTCAGGTGGACAACGCC
>JAYUYI010000304.1:0-4554 GCA_043752545.1 Thermoleptolyngbya sp. | reverse complement strand
TGCAGTTGGAAGCTCGCAATGAGATGAAGGATGGCGTACTGTTCAAAATGAAGGACGATCCGCGTGTAACGCGCGTGGGTGGCTTCTTGCGCAAGTATAGTTTGGACGAACTACCTCAGCTGTTTAACGTTCTATTTGGCGAGATGAGTCTGGTGGGCCCTCGCCCTCTGCCTACTCGTGATGTAGAGCGGTTTTCTGAGTTTCATTATTTGCGCCACGAGGTTCTGCCTGGGATCACAGGTCTTTGGCAAGTTTCTGGTCGCTCAGATATTGAAGATTTTGAAAAGGCTGTGGGGTTGGATATTGCCTACATTGAAAACTGGTCACTGTGGCTAGACCTGAAAATCTTGCTGCAAACGGTCGTGGTGGTACTAGGTAAGAAAGGAGCTTATTGAACCCGATTAATTTAGGCATTTAGGCATGAGTGAGTTTTGAGTTGACCGTCTAACCCAAAACTCAACCCAAATGTAACCAAGTGTAATCAGTGCAGGCAAGCGGCCATCAAGTACGAAAGGCCGCTTGCCTGCACTAATCTGGCCTTCCCAGATCTGGCCTTCACTGATTAAGTTGCGATCGCACCCTCACGAGCGCCTGCCGCACCTGTTCAAACCCGGTGCCGCCGTAGCTGTTGCGGGCTGCCACCACCTGCCGAGGGGCGATCGCCGCATAAATGTCTGGCTCAAACGCTGGATGGATGGCCTGCCATTCGTCTAAGGTCAGATCCTTCAACAGCTTGCCGTTGGCCAGCGACGTCTTGACCACCTTGCCCACGATATTATATGCCTCGCGGAAAGGGACGTTGCGGGCGGCTAAGTAGTCAGCCACATCAGTGGCGTTGGAGAAATCCTCTGCTACGGCAGCGTTGAGCCGCTCGGTGCGAAATTCTAAGCCTTCGCGCATGAGAATAGTCATGGCTTCTAGGCAAGCGCTGACCGTTTTGACGCTATCGAACAACGCTTCTTTATCTTCTTGGAGATCTTTGTTGTAGGCCAGCGGCAGTCCCTTCATTAGCACCAGCAGCGCCTGAAGATGCCCAAACACGCGCCCGGTTTTGCCCCGCACCAGTTCAGGCACGTCCGGGTTCTTTTTCTGCGGCATAATGCTAGAACCCGTGGCGCAGCTGTCTGTGAGCGTCACAAACCGAAACTCTTCAGAAGCCCACAAGATCACTTCTTCCGACAGGCGGGAAAGATGCACCATGATGAGGCTGGCAGCACACAAAAACTCAATGGCAAAGTCGCGATCGCTGACGCCATCTAAACTGTTGCCATAGACCTGATCGAAATCAAGCAATTCAGCCACATAATGACGGTCGATTGGGAACGTTGTCCCTGCCAGTGCCCCCGAACCCAATGGCAAGATATTAACCCGACGGTCCACATCGCCCAAGCGCTCCCAGTCGCGCTGAGTCATCTCTACATAGGCCAGCAGATGGTGAGCCAAACTCACAGGCTGTGCCCGTTGCAGGTGGGTATAGCCTGGAATTAGAGTTTCTACATGCTGCTCCGCCAGTTCTACCAAAACGGTCTGAAACCCTCGGATTTGCTGTTTGATCTGGTTGATTTGATCGCGCAGATAGAGCCGGGTGTCGGTACCCACTTGATCATTGCGCGATCGCGCCGTGTGGAGTTTTTTGCCCACGTCTCCCACCAGTTCTGTCAGCCGCCGTTCTACGGCAAAGTGAACATCTTCAGCGTCCACACCCGGTGTAAATAACCCCTGCCGATAGTCCTGCCGAATTTGTTCTAGCCCCGCCACCAGTTGCTCACCTTCTGCGGGCGAAATAATTCCGGTATGCGCCAGCATCCGAGCATGGGCTTGGGAGCCAGTCAGGTCATATTCGAGCAGTTCAATATCGAAGCCAATACTCGCGTTGAATCGAGCGATCGCCGGATGTAGTGCTGATTCAAACCGTTGGCTCCAGGTTTGTTGCTGAGACAGTGATTCAACCAATGGAATTCCTCTAAAAGGCTAAAGACTCTAACGATCAAGGTTAACGATCCAAGGCTAAAAGCCCTAGGTTAAATAGCTAAAAGCCCCCGGTTAATCAGGTCTGACTGAATCAGGTCAGACCTAACTCGAACTGACTAAATCAGGTCTGACCTAACTAGAATCTGACACAAAACTCTATCCTGCCCTAGTTGTAGGTCGTCATACCCCGAATCAGGTAACCAAACACAAACCCAATAATCAGTGCCCACACCTGCCCTGATTTGACAAAATTGTTCATGGAGGCGCGAAACCCAGCGAATACATCAGTATCGAAGGATTTTTGAGCCAGTGTGCTCCAATCAAAGTGAATCTGCGAAAACAGCCCTTGGCCAGCGTCGCTCCACATAGAGGAATCCGCTAGCCCAGCTGTAGCGCTCGTAGCCCACATTGTTGTATTTTGCGCCAAATCAATCCACATCATTGTATCGAGTAGCATCATTGGGATTAAGCCTCACACAAAACTCAGATAATGCCTGTATTTATACCATTGGTAGGTAAACAGTGGTAGCAGACGATTTAGGATTCTACGTTTATAGTGAGGTGTGGTTGGCCATGGATGGATTGGTAAAGTCCTCCTAATACCTCTAGCGCATCCGGTTCTGTGTACCTATGGTTGATGGAATTTACACCCTGGCAAATGACGTCGTCTGCAATCAGCTCGTGGCGCTACTCAACAGTATTGAGCTGCATGCGCCAGAGCTGCCCGTTTGCGTCATTGCCTATGATCATCAGCTCGGGCGCGTGCGAGAGGCGATCGCCTCTCGCCCCAACGTCACGTTGCTAGACGATGAAGCGCTCTTTTCTCGCTGGGAAGATTTTTCTCGGAACGTGTGGGCGACTCACCCAACGGCACTAAACATTTGGCAAGACCGGGGGATTACGGATGTCTATCGGCTGAAGTCTAACCATCGCTATGCTGCATTTGACTTGGACGCGCCCTTCGACCGCTTCGTCTATTTAGATGCCGATACTCTGCTACTCAATTCACCCAAAATTTTCTTTGATGGCTTAGATCAGCACGAGGTGGTTGTCTACGATTTTCAACATAAAGATCCCTCTCACATTTTCAATTTAGCCTCGCCTCAGTTGGCCAATATTTTCAGCGTTGAACAAATTCAGCGCTCTATTTTTTGCGCGGGCTGCTACGCGTCCAAAAAAGGGTTTTTTGACCTCAAAACGCGCGCGAATTTGGTTGCCAATCTAGCCTCTGGGGAGGCAGAAGTTTTATATATGAATGCGCCGAATCAGTCAGTCCTAAACTATATGGTGATGCGATCGCCCCTCGAAGTTTACAACCTAGCATTGCATCTTCCAGCTAGCCAATCCACCGGAAATTCAGTCACCTCCTCCCATTTTGAAGAACGTGATCATTTGATTTATGATCGAGATATTCGCCTCACCTATTTGCATTACATCGGGCTAGATGCAAACTTGTTTAACCAGCTTTGTAGCGGACTTAATGTGATCTTTCCCTATCGCGATACTTTTTTGTATTATCGCTACCGACATGACCCTCAAACTCGACCTAGGCTAACCGGAAAACCGATCAACTTACCGCCTAGCTTGCTCCGGCGAGGTCTGCGAAAACTAGGATTGCGCCAGTGAGAATTGGTTTATGAATTGCGGTATCTATATTTTGGCCAATGATCGAGTGATGGATCAGGCGATCGCGTTGCTCAATAGCATTCGTCTGCACGATGCTGAAACCCCGATCGTTCTGATTCCTTACGATCAGCAGTACCACCTCGTAGAACAGCAGCTGGCTGACTCATTTGGGGTTACAGTTTATGAAGATCTGGAGCTTTTAAACCGATTAGATCAAAGAGTAATAGAAATATTTGGCGATCGCTTTTTTGCTCGACCTAATCAATTTCGTAAGCAAGGCTGCTGGCTTGGCAGCTTTGATCGGTTTCTTTATATTGATACCGATATTGTTGTGTTCGAAAAAATTATTGAGGTACTAAATTATTTAGATCACTATGACTTTATCTGCTGCGACTATCAGCATAAAGGCGGGATTCAAAATGTTTTTAGACGCAGTATTATCGACGCCAATGTATTTGCCGAAACTGACTTAAACGATATTTTTAATTGTGGGTTTTGGGGATCTAAAAAAGGTTTATTTTCAGAGCCGGATTTATATCGTATTTTTACTGAATGTGCCGTGCATCCTGAGTATTTTGATTTTTCCCAAAAAACCTCTGACCAACCCATTATTAATTACCTAATTTTGAGCTACGTTCCGCAGCGGTTTAACCTGGTTCGTAGACCCGGCGGTTGTCCTGGCAGCTGGGCTGGTAGTCAGTTTGAGCAGCACGGGTATCTGCTAATTGATCCAAGAGTAGATCAAGTGTTGCCCTATCTGCACTGGGCCGGGTTTCGGATTCAACCGGGCTGCCGCTATTGGGCAATTTGGGAACATTACCGATACTTAAATCAACCTAGACCCGAACTGCGCGATTCGGGTTCCATCTCGGATTCAACCCAGGCAAACCTTCAAAATCTACCTCAAGATCAGTTCCCTCAGTGGCTGAGAACAGCTCGGCAGTGGCTGAGAACAGC
>JAYUYI010000303.1:0-1707 GCA_043752545.1 Thermoleptolyngbya sp. | reverse complement strand
CGACCGTAGCCGGGACTCAGCGCACGGTAGAAGTGCACCTGTTGGATTGGTCTGGCGACCTCTATGGCCAAACCCTGACCGTTAGCCTGGAGAAGTTCTTGCGCCCCGAGCAAAAGTTTGCGTCGCTGGACGAGCTGAAAGCCCAAATTCAGCGTGATGCCGACACCGCGCGATCGCACCTAGCCGCGCTCCAGCTTGCCAGCACCCCTACCAACGCTAACTCGTGAACCCTGCCCCCTCCAAACCACTGCGGATTCTGTCGCTGTCTACACCTGTCGGCGCGCTGGGCACAGGGCTAGGCGGAGGGGTAGAGTTGACGCTGCACAATATTTCACAGGCGCTCCGGCAGCGGGGGCATGCCGTGACCATCGTGGCTCCGTGCGGGTCGCATCTGGGGGATTTGCCGATTGTGCAGATTTCTGGCCAGCTGCAAACGCTTGCCCAAACCCAAGAGCAGACTGACCCGGTGCTGCTGCCGCCCGATGCCGTGCTGGCTAATATGTGGGCCTATGCCCGTGAGGTGCAGGACGAGTATGATCTGTTGCTCAACTATGCCTACGACTGGCTACCGCTCTACTTGACCCCCTTCTTTCGCCGCCCCATTGCTCACCTGATCAGCATGGGTTCGCTGTCCGATGCGATGGATCTGATCATGCAGCAGGTGAGGACTAAGTTTCCAGGCACCCTTGGGGTTCACAGCCGTGCCCAGGCGGCGACCTTTGCCGCTGCCGACGGGTATCGGGTGCTGGGCAATGGATTAGACCTGGAGCTGTACGAGTTTTGCCCAGAGGCGACTGAGGTGCTGGGCTGGGTGGGGCGGCTTGCTCCCGAAAAGGGGCTAGAGGACGCGATCGCCGCCGCTAGCTACGCCAACCTGCCGCTCAAGATTTGGGGAGCGATGGCCGACCCTGACTATTGGCAGCAGATCCAGCGCATGTACCCTGACGCGCGCGTTGAGTATCGAGGGTTTTTGCCAACCGCCCAACTTCAGCGCGAGTTGGGGCGCTGCCAAGGGCTATTGATGACTCCCAAATGGATCGAAGCCTTTGGCAATGTGGCGATCGAGGCGCTGGCCTGTGGGGTGCCGGTGATTGCGTACCAGCGGGGTGGCCCTGCCGAAATAGTGATGGATGGCAAAACAGGTTGGCTAGTGCAGCCCGATCGGATAGAGGGATTGGTGGAGGCGATCGCCCGACTAGAGCAAATCGATCGCGCTGCCTGCCGTCAACAAGTTGAGGCAGACTATTCAATGGCGGCAATGGGCGATCGAGTAGAGCGCTGGTTAATGGATATTCTAGTTAATAAACAGTGATGTAGACATTAGCTATGGGCAAACGCAGAAAACGGCGGCATCAATGGGCGAATGAACTAGATGATCTAGTGCGCGGTGCCTGTGGCGGTTTCTTATTTGGCATTCCGTTGCTCTACACCATGGAGGTATGGTGGATTGGCTCGTTTGTAGAACCTGTCTGGATGTTGGGGGCGATCGCCAGCTCTTTCGTCGTCGTCTTCCTGATTAACCGCACCGCCGGGTTTCGTAAATCTAGCGGCATCCGGTTAGCAGATGCCGCGATGGAAACCGTGGAGGCGATCGCCATTGGCCTCCTGTGTACCCTGCTACTGCTGATTCTGCTTCAGGAAATTACGCCGCAGGTGCCGCTAGATGAAGCCCTAGGCAAAGTCATTTTTGAAGCCATTCCCTTTACC
>JAYUYI010000302.1:0-1710 GCA_043752545.1 Thermoleptolyngbya sp. | reverse complement strand
AAGCAGGTCGGGTGCGGTGTAGTGTGAAAGACAACGGCGTTGGAATTCCGGCTGACCAATGTCAACAGCTATTTGGCCTGCATCAGCGAGGAAGCAATGCAGGGCATACCCACGGGTTGGGGGTGGGCTTATACCTGTGCCAGCAAATTATCCAGGCTCACAGAAGCCGGATTAATGTCAATAGTGCGCCTGATTCGGGAGCGCTGTTTTGGTTTGAGCTGCCCATTCAAGCGGAGGGCGACGAGGCTAGAGAGCTGGCGATTCAGATCGCTCAAGCCTAGGAACGGTAGGGGGATGAGCCTGCTGGCTAGCTCTCAGCTATCTTTCCAGGCTTGGGGCTGGTGAAAGTAATGTAGATCGTGGATCACACGCGCCCAACTGGCCGCTAGAGATTCTAAAATGCGATCGCCCTTGGCTGTTGTCGCCACAGTAGGATCGCCTAAGACACCGCTGCGGCTCAGATCACGGGTTGTCCAAGCAAATGGCAATTTCCCTTCCATACTCAGCAGGCTGTCGGTGGGTAGTCCGTGTGGATATTCGGCGACAGCCCGCTCCATCTGCACCTGGTCGGGCAAAATCGCCAGCATCAGACTGGTTTCGGCATCCCCTGCATGAATGCCAAATTCTGCTTCTTTAGGGGTCAGAAAGCCTACGTCTAAGTTAGGCGCACGCCAGACAAACAGCGGAAATACCAAAAAATCTTCGTGCTGCTGATGCAGGTCGCGCGCTACCATTTCCAACACCTGGGGCTGCCCGCCGTGGGCATTGACCAGCGCTAGCTTGCGAAACCCTGCCCGGTAGAGGCTTTCCCCCACTTCCATTAGGGTGGTCATTAAGGTTTGAGCCGTGAGCGTAATGGTGCCCGGAAAATGCCAGTGCTCGTTCGATTTGCCATAGCATAGGGTTGGCAGGGCATAGGCCGGGATGTTGGGGTCTAGGCGGGCTAGTGCGCTCCCGACCGTAGCGGTGGCGATCGCGGCATCTACCACCAGCGGCAAATGCGGGCCATGCTGCTCAATCGCTCCAATCGGTTGCAGCAGCACCACATTTTCCTTCCCTGGCATCTGCTGGATTTCCGTCCAGGTTAAATATGGAAAGAACCGTTCGGGCGGAATAAAACTATGCATACGACTCCTCACAGTACGGCTATCGCCTAATGATGCTCTAGGAACTGGCAGGATTGTTCATGCGTTGCTCCAACTCTTCTAGGGTTTGCAGCACCAGCCGTCTAGATTGCAATTTCCAGCCGCGCTGCTGAATTTTAATCGCTGCGATTGTGCCTAGAATGGTGGCGACAAAATCTAGCGGCTGCATGAATGAAATTCCTAGCAGCAGCCCCAATCCGGCAATCCCCCAGAAGGGCAATGCTACAGTTTGGCGCTGCTTTTCAATCAGGGCGCTAATCGCATCGGTGGGCATGTCGGCCATTAGCTCTGCCTTAATTTGCTGTTGCTCCACCCGCGATACCGACAGGCTCACTTTTTGGCGCAGCTTCTCAATTTTGCGCGCATCGGTGCTGTATTGGGTCAGCTCATCTTCTGCCATCAAAAGCAGACGCTCTAACTGGGACATGAAGTTACCTATAAGAACCTACGAGGGGGTTGGCACAATTTCTCGTTCTTTTTCGTTGCCAACTTTTAGCTGGCAATGCCTTTCAATGGCTCTGCCATTCGTTTTCAGGAGGCGGATCCTCCTCAGCAGCATGCCAAG
>JAYUYI010000301.1:0-1711 GCA_043752545.1 Thermoleptolyngbya sp. | reverse complement strand
GCGGCGGCTGAATGACTGGATTAAAAGGGGAGACGGTTGCCGCTGGTGGGCAGCGTGCTAGAAGACGTAATTCGGGCGCGGCGCAATGAGATGACCCTATCGATTTTAGATGATGAGTGGGATCTGCTGCGGCAGGTGCGGCAACGGAAAAAGGTGAGCGGTGACCAGGGCTATCAAACGCTGATCCGCAGTCGGCTGGTGTTTGAGTATCGCGATCCTCGGTGACAGCCCTCTACGCCGCCATTCGAGATCAAATCGGAGCAACACAGCCCGACGCCCTAATGATGTTTGGCCTAGAGACGGTGCATGATCTGGAGCACCTGCTAACGCTGACCAATCAGGTACGGGAAGAGTTTCGCAAAAACCTGCCCTTTCCGCTGGTGCTGTGGGTGACCGATGAGGTGCATGGCAGACTGGTACGGTCAGCCCCCGACTTTGAGAGCTGGGCTACCACCACCGAGTTTGCGATCGCTACCCCCGACCTGCTGAACTCCCTGCACCAGGCCGCAGACAACCTCTTTACCACCCTGCTTTCACCAGACACAGCGCTGTCTTTCCGCAAAATTGTCGCTCGCCTAGAGTTAACCATGCTGCGGCAACAGGAGTTAGAGGCGGCGCTGCGAGATTTGCACAGCCGAGAGCAGGCGTTGGAGCCAGACCTGCAAGCCAGCCTCTGCTTTTTTTGTGGCGTCAATGGGGGCGTCAGCCGGGAGGCGGTGGAGCAGCTCCAGAACAGCCTGGAACTATGGCAGCAGGTTACGGCTCATGCCCCGAACTCTGATACGGCGCTGGCAACCCAGCTCAAGCTTGGTCTGTCATGCTTTTTCTTGGGGCAATGTCAGTATTATTTGGACGGGCAAAATCAGCCGCGATCGCCCAGACAAGTGTCGGAACCGCCCCCCCAACCCCCCAAATCTGGGGGGAGTTTGGATCGAAGCCCCTCAATTTTGGGGGGTGGGGGGGCGAGTGCAATCCAGGCTGAAACTCCTCAGATCTCCTCTGATTTATTAGACGCTAAGCGCCAGCTTCAGCAAGCCGTTGCAATCTTTGAGCAGGCAAATCGACCGGATTTGGTGGCCAAATGTGTGGGGCAACTGAAGCGGACGCTGGAGCGACTGGCAGACTGGGATCAACTCGCCGCCGTGGCGCAGCAATCCCTAACGCTGCATCAAACCTATGGCGACTCTAGCCGCCTAGCGCAGGACTATCGCTACCTGGCAGAAGCCGCATTGCAGCGTCAGCAGGGAGCAGAGGCAAAACACCTGGCTCAGCAAGCGCTAGACCAACTGGCCACTGATCCAGAAAACCAGCGCTGGCAGGGGTTATACCTGCTGACCCTGGCCAAGGCAGAGCGGCTGTTGGGCAACCAGGAGGAGGCGATCGCCCAGCTCAAAACTGCTTACGACCTAGGCGACCAGGGCGTGCCGCGCCTGTTTGTGCAGGTTTTAGCAGAACTGCGAGATATTTATCTGACCCAAAAGCAGTATCTTGCCGCCTTTCAACTGAAGCTAACTCGGCTCTCAGTTGAGCAACAGTATGGCATTCGCGCCTTTGTGGGAGCCGGACGGCTCAGACCCAAGCGAGAGGACGCCGAAAAATTGATTGAGCCGCGCTACCCTATCCCGACCCCCGATGAAATTGCTCCCGAAATCCGCTCATCAGGGCGACAGCTAGATCTAGATCAACTGCTACAGCGGAGGTAGTGCGATCG
>JAYUYI010000300.1:0-1711 GCA_043752545.1 Thermoleptolyngbya sp. | reverse complement strand
GAAGTATTGCCTGTCCTGGCGCGGAAACGGTGCGCTATGGAGGCAACACCTCTTGCGTGGAGATGCGAGTAGGAGGAGAGAGACTGATTTTTGATGGGGGCACGGGGCTGAGGGTTCTAGGGCAGTCTCTGCTACGGGAAATACCGATCCAGGCCAGTATGTTTTTTACCCACTCTCATTGGGATCATATTCAGGGCTTTCCATTTTTTGTCCCCGCCTTTATCAAAGGCAATCGCTTTAATATTTATGGAGCAGAAGCTCCCAATGGATCAACGATCGAGCAGCGCCTCAACGATCAAATGCTCCATCCCAATTTTCCGGTGCCGCTCCAGATTATGGGCGCAGAGATGAATTTCAAAACCCTAAAGATTGGAGAAGATGTGCACGTTGGTGACGTGGTGGTCAACAATGCGCTATTGAACCATCCCGGTGAAGCGGTGGGCTACCGCGTCAACTGGAACAGTCATGCCATCGCCTACATTACCGATACTGAACATGTTCCCGATCGGCTAGATGAAAACGTGATGGGTCTGTGTCGCGACGCCGACGTCATGATTTACGATGCCACTTACACGGATGAAGAGTATTACTCTAAAAAATCTAGCAAGGTGGGCTGGGGACATTCGACCTGGCAAGAGGCTGTTAAGGTTGCTAAGGCGGCCAATGTAAAACGGTTAGTGATTTTTCACCATGATCCGCTGCACAACGACGATTTCATGGATCAGATCAAGGATGATACAGCTCAGCAGTTTCCTAACAGCTTAGTGGCCTGGGAAGGTTTAACGCTGGATTTGCTGACCGAGTCTCCCCTTGATGCGTCGGCTGTTAGCCCTCACACCAAAGTATCGGCTTAGCAGCTTGGTTTGGCTGTGCGGCGCTGACGATTGTATGTAAAAATGTAAAGCGTGTGGATTACCTCCTGTCTAGATACTGTTGAAACGCCAACAACCGTTGCCTTGGGGAACTTCGATGGAGTTCATTTGGGGCATCGACAGGTGATCCAGCCAATTTTGGAGTCCAAGGGTGGCAAGGCGACGGGTGTTGCCGCACAGGCTGTCGCCGCCGCTCGATTGGACTCAGAGCATCAGCTTGGATATGCCACGGTGGTCACGTTTCATCCCCACCCGCAAGAATTTTTTACAGGTCAAACCCGCGAGCTATTAACGCCTCTTGATGAAAAAGTGCAGTATTTGGAGCGCTTGGGTGTAGAGCAACTGGTATTGTTGCCTTTTAACCAAGAGTTGGCCGCGTTCACCCCTGAAGAATTTGTAGACAAGATTTTGGTGCGGGGGTTGATGGTACAGGCGATTAGCGTGGGGCAAGATTTTTGTTTTGGTCGCAAGCGGCTAGGGACGTCTACCGACCTGAAGGCGATCGCCTCCCACTATGGGATTGCAGTACACATTGTGCCGCTGCATACGCTAGAGGGCGATCGCATCAGCAGTTCTGCCATTCGCCACGCCTTGCAGCAGGGTGACATCGGGCGAGCCAATCGGCTGCTGGGTAGACCCTATGCGCTGGTAGGACGCGTTGAACCCGGTCAGCAGCTAGGGAGAACCATTGGCTTTCCGACTGCAAATGTGCAGGTGCCCGCCGAAAAGTTTTTGCCTCGTCTCGGGGTGTATGCCGTATGGGTGACGGGTGAGACCCTAGGAGCAGCTAATAGCGGCAGCGTTGGCGGCGTTCCCGGCGTGATCAATATTGGCTATCG
>JAYUYI010000299.1:0-4572 GCA_043752545.1 Thermoleptolyngbya sp. | reverse complement strand
GCAACAGCTGGGGGATATCTAGAGTTTCAGGGCAGCGGGGCAGGCAGTCGCCACAGTCGGTACAGCGATCGCCCGTGCGCCCTGGAAACCAGTGACCTGCTTTTTCAAACATGCCGTAGCGGTAGCTGCCGTAAGCGGTCATGTCATAGGCCACGGCTAGGTTGCGCAGCCGCAGCACTTCAGGAATGTTGATTTCCTCGGGGCAGGGCAGGCAGGCATGGCACTGGCTACAGCGATCGCGCCCCAAAACCGCCTGCTGCTGCTCTAGATGTTCCAGGATCTTTGCCTCTGCCTGCGTCAAAGGCTCGTCTTGGTCAGCCACAGCCAAGGAAGCGTCGAGTTCATCAGGAGTGGCTGCACCAAGGCTAAGGGTGCTAATCCGGCGATCGCTGAGTAGAAACCGGTAGCCCAGTTCTAACGGCGTCAGCGGATGGCACAGGGCTTGCAGCGTTGCCGATGGCATGTAGAGCAAGCCGCCTTTATCGGCGGGCGAGATGATAAAAATTCCTAGATCGTGCTGAGCTGCTAAGGTGATCGCAGGTGCATTGCGCTGGTTGAAATAGTAATAGTGCAGGTTGATGAATGAAAACTGATCGGTAGCGATCGCCCGCAAAATAATATCTAGCGGGGCATGGGTTGAAAACCCTACATGGCGGACATGCCCTGAGGCGATCGCCTGCCGGACTGCTGCCATGCACCCATCTGCCGCCTCTACCCACGCTAGATGCTCCCAAGTATTTAGCCCATGGATGGCCAGACAGTCTATGTAGTCTAGCCCCAACCGTTCTAAAGACTGCTCAATTGCCTGTGCCATCGGTGCCGCATCGGGCGTCGGCGGAATTTTGGTGGTGATATGGAGCTGCTCGCGCGGCACGCCTACGCCTCGTCGCAGAGCCGCTCCCAAATATTGCTCACTACTGCCATAGCCAAGCGCCGTTTCAATATGGTTGATCCCAAACGCGATCGCCCGCTCTATGGTTTGCCGCGCCACCTCTGCCGATGTCAAGCAGCGCATCATCCCCAGAGAGAATACGGACAGCCGCAGCTCAGTTTTGCCAAAACGACGAAAACGCATAGGTAGTGAGTGAGTTTTGAGTATTGAGTTTTGAATTTTGAGTGGGCCGTCAACTTCAAAACTCAACACTCAAAATTCAAATCTGATTTTAATTCCCCCCATCTCCACTCTTCGACTGCCCCCGTTGCGTAAAATCTTCTGGGCGCAGGTTAGAGAGAAAATCACGAAATTCCTGCCGTTCTGCTTCATCAGCATCGCGGTCTACTGGGATAGAGGCATCTGCCACCACTTCTTCCATCACCCAGATCGGGCTACGGGTGCGCAGGGCAATGGCGATCGCATCACTCGGGCGAGCGTCCAGCTCTTTTCTGACTTCACCTTGGCGCACAGTCAAAATAGCGTAGAACGTGTTGTCTTGTAGAGAATGAATGACCACACGTTCAACGGACATATCCCATTCGTCCATTAAGTTGACGACTAGGTCATGCGTGAGGGGACGAGGCGGTGTTTGGTTTTCTAGGGCATTGGCGATCGCCCTCGCCTGATCTTGAGCAATGTAGATGGGAAGTTGCCGTCGCTCCGAAGCATCCCTCAGCAGCACGATTGGATTACGGGTTGCTGCTTCGAGGGCAATTCCAGCGACTTTCATTTCAATCATTCACTTAGCCTCTAGAATCCGTTGAGCAATCAGGAAATGGAACCTCAGCGCGGACGGACTGGAGTGAAATCAGCTCAAATTGGCAGATTTGAGTTGCCCCCACACCATAACGTCCAGCCCTATAACCCAATGCATCCCACCTAAAATCCTGACGATTTAGCGAGCCAGAGTAAAAAGGGTATATCCATACTAGCCTCGGTAGGGATGATCAAGATCTAAATTAAACGTGGCTTTAATCGGCTCCAACCTCAAGATATTGTCTTTGAGCTTAAAATCAAGCTCAAAATCATCTTTAAGCTCAAGGCAGGCTACTCAAAAATATTATATTGAACTTAAGTATGCCCTGAACTTGGGATGAATCCCTATTTTCAATCTTGAAGGTTTGACAAAGAATAGGGAAACAGTTTACCTTCATCATCCACGATTAAAGAGTTGGCACCTAAATCAATGGATACTCTTCATCCCTAAAATACCGTTTGCAAACTATGTTTACTGGATTGATTCAGGCCATTGGCACAGTTCATCCGTGGGGAGAAAATCAGCTCCAAATTACCTGTGAACCGGGCAGCGATCGCATTCTATTGGGGTTGGAGTTGGGCGATAGTGTAGCGGTGGATGGTGTTTGCTTGACCGTGACGCAGATTCTGGCAACGGGTTTTGTGGCGGCTGTTTCTCCTGAGACTCTCGATCGCACAGTTTTAACCCAGCGACTAGACAGCACGCCGGTGAATCTGGAACCGTCGCTACGGGTGGGGAGCAAGCTGGGAGGGCATTTTGTCACGGGGCATGTGGATGGCGTGGGATATTTGGAGGCATCCACCCAGACGGCTACATCCTGGGAAATGAGCTTTACGGTAGCTGATCCTCGGGCTTCACGCTATATCGTGCCCAAAGGTAGCATTAGCATTAATGGCATTAGCCTCACGGTGGCTGACTGCAACGCGTCAGGCAGCTGGTTTAAGGTGGCTGTGATTCCGCTGACCTATGTGGAGACAAATTTAAGCTATCTACAGGCGGGCGATCGCGTCAACTTAGAGGGAGATGTCTTGGGCAAGTACGTGGAAAAATTTCTGCGACTGGGAACGTCTCCCAATCCCACTGCCGTAGCCCAACTAGAAGATCTGCTCTCTGCTTACGAGCCTGAGACGCTCACCCCTGCCTTCCTCGCAGAGCACGGGTATAGTTAAGTTTTTACTAGTTTTTTACACCTTGACCCCTAAGCCCCATCTTCTAATGAAACTTGCCTGCCTGACTCTATGCCTTTTGTGTTGGCTAGTTCCTGGCTGCTTTATGCCTGCTTGGGCTGCGGATGTGACCAATGGAGCACAGGTATTTGAAGTGCATTGCATGGGCTGCCATATCAACGGTGGCAACATTATTCGCGGCGGCAAGAACCTAAAACAGAAAGCGTTGGAGCGAAATGGCTATGGGACCTCAAAGGCGATCGCCCAGATTGTCACCAACGGCAAAGCCAATATGTCTGCCTATAAAACTCGGCTAACGCCTGCCGAAATTGAAGATGTAGCCGCCTACGTGCTGCAACAGGCGGGGCAAAATTGGCCTCATTAAACCAACGTGTGGCTCAACCTTGAGGCCAGAGAGAAAAACTAGAGAGCTGTCGAGGCTCTACTTACTGGCTCTTATTCTTAAAGAATCGCTGACGCATGCGGTTGATAAATATATCCACTTCGGGTAAGTGAAGGCGACTGACCAAGACCGCATAGACGCCCAGCCCTACCGCTCCGGCAAGACACAGCTGTGGCAGCAAGTTGAAGAATCCCTCAGCGCCCCACAGCCGTTCACAGCCACGCAGTGTGCCCCAAGCCGCTAGCCCTGAAACCCCACTACTCAGAGCCAGGAGCGCGATCGGCGCGGCCCACTGCCGCAGCGACAGACCATTGAGCCGACGATCCAACACGGCTAACATCACCACCATTGAGATCAGATTGACGCCAACTGTAGCTAGCACCAACCCCACAGCTCCAAACGGTTTGACCAGGATAAAATCTAGCACAGCGTTGAGAAAAATATTAACGATGCTAATGCGAAAGGGCGTGTTGGCATCTTCTAGGGCATAAAACACCCGCACCAGCACGTCTCGACCCAAATACACAAACATCCCCACTGCGTAGGCGATCAAGATGGTTGCGGTGAAGGTTGAATCTTCTGAGCGAAAGGCGTAGCGCTCGTAGACGACTCGCGTTAGGGGCAGCGATAGGGCACAGAGCAATGCACTGAAGGGCAACATGGTCAGCGCTGTGATCATTAAGCCTTGGCGAATCCGCAACTTTAGCTCTGGCCAATGTTCGGGTACGGCCAGTCGAGAAAACAGGGGCAGCAGGGGGACTAAAATGACGTTAGAAAAAATTCCTAGCGGGGTGAGTGCCAGTAGTCCGGCATAGCCCATCGCAGATACTGCTGCCGCTGCATTGGGAATGAAGGACGCAAAGAATAAATCGGTCCACACGTTGATCTGCATCATGCCCGACGAAAAGGTCGCAGGTCCCATGATATTGATCACTTCCTTGACGGCAGGGTCGCGGAAATTGAAGCGCAGATGCAGCCCGCTTAATCCTGACTTCCACTGCGCAGGCAGCTGCACCAGCCATTGCAGCAAGCCTCCCGCTAGGGTTGACCAGGCTAAGACTGCCCCGCCTAGCACGGCGGATTGAGGGTCTGAAATGCGATCGCCCAGATACCAGGCTAGGCCGCCGAGTCCAGTTAGTACCGTAACGCTGGTGAACAGGGGGCTGATCGAAGGCAACCAGTATTGATTGGTCGCATTTAAGGTACCAAAGCCGATGCCAATCAGCCCAGCCAGCGTGGCCATGGGAGCCATAATTTGAAACTGCTGGATGGCGATCGCCTTAGTTTGTTGCAGCACCTGAAATGTTTCTGG
>JAYUYI010000298.1:0-4582 GCA_043752545.1 Thermoleptolyngbya sp. | reverse complement strand
GATCGAGGTGAAATTCTTGGACAACCTGGTCTACTAGCTGTTCAACCAGATAGGGAATAAACCACCCAATCTCAAACCCCATATCATTAATCAGAACCGTTTGGATGCCTGGATGAGGCTGAAAGATGCGCAGATGGCATTGAACTTGCCAGATGCCTAACTCCTGACCGGGGATTTGACACTGGTAGATTTGATCAATCATCTTCATGACTCCGTAAGGGGCTGAGATCAATTGCAGTCAACACGTTATGGCACAAATTAAACGTTTATTAAACGTTTACAGCCGTCCATTCCAAGACGTTTAAACGCTGACGAGCGATCGCGGCAAAGGACACGCGTCCCATTGCAGCCCTAAAGCAGGTGGCATGAAATTGAGGCTAGGCTGTTCAAGCAGTGGCATCTCTTGCCAACAGTTCCGACAAAACCAATACATCTGATGATGGCGCAGATGGCGAAGCATAGAGCTAGAGCAACAGGGGCAAGTATTCATCATCAATGCCTTTTATAGGTAAATTAATCAACCGAAATCAATAAAATATGCTCTAAAGAGAGATTTAGCCTAAAAGAGACGTCATCAATCCTTCAATCTGCTCTAGTTTGAACATATTGAAAGATCATGGAGAAAGTTTGGAGAAACAGAGGAGTTTGATTACGTTTCCTCACAAAGCCGGTTGAACCAGTTGCTTATAGTTGCTTCAAAACCAGCCGTAAGCCTTTACCAATGCATCGTCTGGGCAATTCGCTGAACCAGATCAACCGAATGAAAGGGTTTAGCAATTGTTAACACTACTCCCAATTGAGCAAATTGATCCGAATTGGGTAGATAGGTTTTAGCGGTGAGTAATACCACCGGAATTTGCTGCGTTGCCGGGTCAGCCCGGAGATGTTGCAGGAAGGCAAACCCATCCATTTCTGGCATCATCACATCGAGGACGATAACATCCGGTGGTTCAGCATTTGCTAAAGTGAGCGCCTCCCGCCCTGACATGGCCGTCAATACATCCCAACCTCCCAGTAGCTGGAGGCAAAGTGCTACGACTTCTCGAATAGTGGGTTCATCATCTACGACTAAAACGCGCCGGGCGGTTCCCTCAGCTTCCTTCAACGTATAGTTTTGCACAATCCACTCAGAGCTTCTTTGCTGATCGTGTCCCTCATTTTGAATCTCACGATGAGAGACTAAAATTGGTTACAGTTTTAGCGTAGAAAACAAAGATGGAGAAAGTTTGGAGAAACTAGCTTTATTTATAAAGAAAACATTAATTTTGACCCAAGCGATTTTTGTATCGACGTTGCTGGTGACGCCGTTTTTGCAGCTAGACAACGCCTAGCCGCGAACCAGAGCCTAACGCCAGCCCAACAGCCGGCTAATTTCCTGAGAGATTTGGACTGGGTCAAACGGTTTGACAATTAATCCTGCTACACCCAATTGCTGATACTGAGCTTGATCTAAAGGCTGTACTTTGGCGGTCAGAAAAATGACTGGGATGGCTTGAGTTTGCGGATCAGCTTGGAGCTGTTGAAAGGTCTCTAGTCCATCCATCCCTGGCATGGAAACATCTAGCAAAATGGCATCGGGCTGCTTAGTGGCGGCAGTCTGAATTGCTTCGGCTCCCGATGCAGCAGTCGTTGCCTCCCATTTGGCCAGCTTCACCAAACAGGCGTATACCACTTCACGAATCCGCTCTTCATCATCCACGATTAAGATGTGTCTTCTCATCAGGGTTTTAGCCTCTGGCTGTAGTTGAGGATGGGCGATTAAGCAAGTTTTATGGCAGTTGCAGCGGCAATGAACAGAAAAAGGTGCTGCCTTGCTTCCATCTGCTTTCAACCCAGATCTGCCCACCATGCTGTTGCACGATTGACTGACAGATTGCCAGCCCTAAACCAGTGCCCCCTCGGTCACGAGAATCAGAGCCATCGACTTGTTGAAAGCGGCCAAAGATACTTTCTAGCTTCTCGGCAGGGATGCCCCTACCCTGGTCTTGGACAGAGAAAACTATATGAGAGGCTGGCAGATCTCGCACTCCTGACGGTTGGCTCTTAATGGCGGCGGACAGCGTCACGCTTTTACCGGGAGAGGAAAACTTGATGGCATTGCTGAGCAAGTTGGTCAAGGTCTGAATGATGCGGTCGGGAGCCACCCAGATTTGTTTATACAGAGGATGGACGACTAACTCAACTCCAGCTGTTTGGGCACTGCTTTGCATGACTGCTAGCGATCGCTGCATCAGATCGGCGGCATCGTACCATTCCCGTACCAGGGAAACTTTGCCACTTTCCAATTTTTCTAGGTCTAGGACATCGTTCACCAGCCGCACGAGGCGTTCTGTATCGGTCGCGGCAATCTCAATCATCCGCTTCATCGCCTTGGGTTCATCGTCCATCACACCCGTTGCTAATAGCCCCAACGAGCCCCGAATCGAGGTCAGCGGGGTGCGCAGTTCATGACTGACAATCCCAATGAACTCATTTTTCATTTGTTCTACCTTCTGCCGCTCTGTAATGTCTTCTCCAATGCTAATGATGCCAATCATGTGACCGTCAGCGTCTTGCAATACGGTGTTGTTCCAGGCAATAAATCGCGTTTCGCCTGATTTTGTCAAAATCGATTTTTGATAGTAGGGATGCGTAGTTTGGCCTAAAACCTCAAAGAGCAAAGTCTGGATTGACTCTTGGGTAGACGGTGGCAAAAAGTTTTCAAACCAGTTCTTGCCTAACGTTTCTGAGTCGGTGTAGCCAGTCAGCCTCAAGAAAAAGGGATTGACGTAGTTGACGGTTCCGGTCTGATCTAAGCCCACCACGATGAGCTGCACATGATCTAACAGCGATCGCCACCGACGTTCGGCTTCATGGATTACAGCGGTAGACTGCTGACGCTCTTTTAGCTCAATTTGAAGTTGGCTATAGAGTTCAGATTGCTGAATGGCGATCGAAAGCTGACTGGCAATTTGCTGCAGCAGCTCCATTTCCCAAGGTTGCCAGTGGCGAGGGGTGGCATTTTGATAGATGGCCAGCAGTCCCCAGAGGGTATGGCCAGAAAAGATTGGAACAACGGCATAGGCTTTAGCCTGAAACTGTTCCAGCAAATCAATATGACAGGGCTGTAGCCCAGCGGCATAGATATCTGGAATCACAAAGGTTTCGTGATTTTGAAAACGCCCGCATTGCGTGTCATATAGATAGGTATCTGTCCAGATTTTTTGGACATCTGGATCGACCAAGTTGATCCAACCCGGACTAACCGATTCTGCAATAAAATCACCGCTCCAATCGGGCTGAAAGCGATACACTGCAACGCGATCGCCCTGTAAGGTTTGCCGCAACTCTGCAACAGCCGTATCGAGAATGGCATTGAGATCGAGAGATTGCCGAATTGCCTGAGTAATATTCCAGCGCAGTTGCTCTTGCCGGGTTTGCTGCTGTAGGGTAATTTCTGTTTGCTTGCGATCGCTAATATCAAATAAGGTAGTGCGGCTCATGATAAACTGACCCGCTGCATTTGTAATGGCAGTTGAACTGAGGCTAATCCAGCGGGTTGAGCCATCTTTATTTAATAGTTGAAACTCTACATTATTGATCCAGCCTTGTTGTAAAAACTGGGGAAAACTCTCATAGAAAACCTTTTGGCTGCTTGGCGTCAGCAGATCAACAAACTTTTTTTTGTGCAGAACTTCATCGCGGCTGTAGCCTGACCACTTGAGTTCAGTATGATTAATTCGCACAATGGTTCCGTCTACATCTATTGAATGATAGCCACAGGGAGCATTATTGTAGAGGTCTTCAGTGTCTTGTTGCGCCTGCTGCAACTCTAACAACGAGGTCAGAACGCGCTCGTTGACCGTGGTTAAGGCTACGGTGCGGTCTGCAACCCGCTGTTCTAATTCAAGGTTAAGATGTTGCAGCGCCGCTTCAGCCTGCTTGCGCTCTGCCAATTCTGTTTGTACTTGTGCTAGCAACGCTGCTTGCTGCAGGGCAATGCTGGCCTGAGAGGCAATTTGCCGCAGCAGATCGATCTCTGAATTTTGCCACTGCCGAGGAGCCGCGCAGTAGTGAGCAATTAGCAATCCCCACAGCCCATCATCCTGCATAATCGGCACAACCAAATTGGCTCTCACCTGAAAATTGTGGAGCAGTTCAAGGTGACACGGGCTAATTCCAGCCGTATCAATATCAGATTTTGCGGTGACGGCTCCCTGACTAAACGGTTCAATGTAGTCTTTAGCAAAGCAAGGATCATGGATTTTGGTGGATAGAATTGCCACCCAGTCGGCTCCACACGACTCAACGGCTACAATCCCACGCCAATCGGGCAGAAACTGGAAAATAATGACGCGATCGGTTTGGAGGAACTGCCGCACCTCATCGACTGTGGTTTGCAAAATATCGTTCAAGTTGAGCGATCGCCGAATCCGCTGACTCATTTCCATCACAAGCCGCTGCTGTTCAAATTGCTGCTGCACCAATTCTTGAGCTAGAACCCTATTAACCTGGCAACTTTTGACATTGCCATTCCAAACCACCCTCATCCCCCAGCCCCTTCTCCCATGAAAGGAGAAGGGGAGCCGGATCGAAGTCCCTC
>JAYUYI010000297.1:0-1719 GCA_043752545.1 Thermoleptolyngbya sp. | reverse complement strand
GAAGCTCCTGAGGTATGGAAGTGAAGGGGTAGAGGAACAGTTGGTTTCTGTCTGTGGATATACTCTATGAATTTTGCTGCGAACAATCAAACGCCTAGATGAATGGGTCGCATGAATTAAATTCATAGATGAAAACCAGCGGAGCCGTTATTGTGAAGGAGCCGTTGTGGTGGTGGAATTAAGCGATTCCGGTTAAAATCCACCACGTCAACTCAGCGTTTTCCCATGGATTGTTCGCCCTCAATGTAGTGCTGGACACAGGCAATGAATCAAGACAGCATCAAGCTCACCCAATTGCGGGCAATGGTTGCCGTTGCAGAAAGTGGAAACTTTAGCTCGGCGGGACTACAGCTAGGCGTGTCTCAGTCCGCTGTGAGTCATGCGATCGCCACTCTAGAAGAAGAGCTAGGTGTGGTGCTATTTTCACGCGGACGGCACGGGGCGCACCTCACGCCCGTGGGCGAGCGGATGGTACAGCATGCCCGCCAAATGCTGGATTTGTTAGAGGTCATGGATAAAGAAGCGTCCTTGGCCAAGGGTTTAGAAGGCGGGCAGGTACGCGTTACCTCCATTCGCAGCGTCGGCACCCATGTATTGCCGGAGGTGATTGCTCAATTTCGCGATCGCTACCCTGCCATCAGCGTTGCCCTCACCGAATACCGAGGCGATGATGGCATTGAACAAGCATTGCGCGAAGGACGCGCCGACATTGGCTTTACTTGTCTACCGACTGGTCCCGAGTTTGAAACGGTAGAGCTGTTTCAAGATGAATACATTGCCCTGCTGCCCCCCGACGCCAAGCTCAATCACGCCCCGCTAACCTGGGAAGAGCTGGCCACTTATCCAATGATCATGCCCGCCGCTACCGACTATTGTTCGCTGATCATTCAAAACCATCTAACCCAGCTGAATCAGTCGATTAACCCGGCCTATAGAATTACCGAAGACTCTACGATTGTGGGCATGGTGATGCGGGGCTTAGGTGCCACCATCATCGCGAGACTGGCAGCCGAGCCACTGCCAGCCGACGTGCAAGTTCACGGCTTGCCAGTGCCTCTGGTGCGCACGATTCGAGTCTTGACCCTGCGAGATGCCCTGCATCCGCCGTCAGTCTATGCGTTTCTCGATACGCTAAAGCGATCGTTTTCCTGTGGCACCGTAGCGGAAGGGCTAGGGATGAGGGTCTAAAGGATTTGGTTTATTATGGAATTTAGTTAAGAAATTTCAAGAAATATTGTGAAAACTCAGCAATTTGCACCCCTACAGTCTTATGAGTCGTTCAATTGGAACTGGCGGGGACATACCATCTGCTACACGGTGAAAGGGAGCGGACGACCCTTGGTCTTGATCCATGGGTTTGGAGCCGCGATCGGTCACTGGCGTAACAATATTCCTGTGTTGGCTGAAGCGGGGTACCGCGTATTTGCCCTTGACCTGCTGGGGTTTGGTGGTTCCGACAAACCGCAACTCGACTACAGCCTAGATCTGTGGGAAGAATTGCTGCACGATTTTTGGACTGAGCAGATCCAGGAACCTGCTGTATTTGTCGGCAATTCGATTGGGGCACTGCTGAGCCTGCTGCTGCTGGCAGACCATCCTAAAATGGCTGCCGGAGCGGTTTTAATCAATGCAGCCGGAGGGTTGAACCACCGCCCTGAGGAATTAAATCCACCTCTGCGGTTTGTTATGGGTGCTTTTACTAAGCTAGTTAGCTCTAAC
>JAYUYI010000296.1:0-10858 GCA_043752545.1 Thermoleptolyngbya sp. | reverse complement strand
CGGGAGTATGCTCTTGGGCAATTTGAGTGCGGTTGTAAATGCCGCTGGCGATCGCATAGCGAATATAGGTTTCGGTCTGCGACTCCAACTCAAATCCTAGCCGTACCGCAAACCGCACCGCTCGGTAAATCCGCGTTGGGTCTTCAATAAAACTGTTGACGTGGAGCACCCGAATCTGACGATTTTGCAAATCAATTAATCCGCCGAAAAAGTCCAATAATTCTCCCTGGCGCGGTTCGCTCAAGCGAATGGCTAGAGCATTGATCGTAAAGTCGCGGCGGTATAGGTCTTGCCGAATTGAACTGGCTTCAACTTCTGGATTGGCCGCCGGGTATGGGTAAAACTCGGTGCGGGCGGTGGCAATATCGAGCCAAAGTGAATCTAGCGTAGGGTCATTGTGCCAGGTTAGAGCAGCGGTTTGAAACCGCCCGTGAATTTGCAGCCGCACTTGAGGATATTCCTGCTCGATCGCCCGAGCCAGGGCGACTCCTGCCGCTTGATCCGCCGAGCTGTGGAATCCGTCTACCACCAAATCCACATCGGGGATCAGCAGGGCAGTCGCATCTGCCAATAGCAAATCTCTGACCGCTCCACCTACCATAAATAGCTGCCAGCCTTTTGCTGCCGCCAGATCTGCCGTTTTGGTTAATAAATTCCACAATGGAGCTGCTAAGCGATCGCCCAACATCCGCCACATCACCGCTGGCATCGGACAGGCACGGCTCCAATTTTCCTTCCCATCTGTCTTGTCCTTCCAGTCTTCCCCTGTGGTCTCTCGCTCCCGCTGCAACACCTGCCGCAACACATCCGTCCGCGTCACAATTCCCACCAGATGCCCATCTTGAAGCACGGGCAAGCGGCCAATGTCATGCGTCACCATCAGCGATTCCATGTCAGCCAGAGAGGTGTCAGGTGTGATGGTTTTGAGACTGGTGGTCATGTACCCCTTCACAGGAGCATGGCTAAACCCGTGGTGCAGGGCCAAATCCAAATCTCGCCGGGAAATAATGCCGACCAGCTGATCGTGCTCGTCTACGACCGATAACCCCGAGTGCCCGTAGCGCAACAAAATTCGCTGCGCCTCCGCGATCGCCGTTTCAGGGCGAATGGTGCGCACCGGAGCCGACATCATTTGGCGAGCTGTAGACGCTGGCCGGACACTAGCCCGCACGGCCTGTACCAGCTCAGCCAAAACTGTTTCTGGAGCATTTGTTCGCAAAGTCACAGCTGCCGCGCTAGGGTGCCCGCCCCCACCCAGCTCGTGGAACAACGGACTCAGATTTACCCCCCGTTCCCGCGCAGAGGCCCGCGATCGCCCAATAATAGTCAGCTTTTCTTCAGTATCTTTTCTTGATTCCGCTGATTCTCCCGATGCCCCTGCTTCCGCCAATGGCTCCGCATGATCCGGCTTCACACCGCCATAGCGAGCCGCCAGCAGCAGCACATCGCTCTCCGTCAGGTTGGTCAAATGGCTAGCAAGGCTTGATAGCCCAGGCACATACTCCGGCACGTTTAACATCACCCAGGCGAGTGTATGCCCCTGCTGCGTCTCGGTTTGGAGGTGAGCCAGCGCCCAGCTCAACAAGTCTTGCAGCAGCGGTGACAATCCAGGATTCACATACTGCGAAATCGTCGGCACACTGGCACCGTGCTGCATCAGCCAGGTCAGCGCTGCCGCATCACGCACCGTAGATTGGTCGAAGGTCAGCGATCCCGTATCGACATGGATGCCCAGTGCCATCACCGTCGCCTCTGCTGGGGTGATGGTCACACCCTGCCGCTGCAATTGCTCAACCACCAGTGTGGTACTGGCTCCAACGGGTTCAATCCAAGTGTGCTGGGCTGGGATGTCACTAACGCCCTCCAAATGGTGGTCATAGATGGAAATGTCGAGATTGGGCAATGTCAACCAGTCTGCCGCCTTGCCAAGGCGATCGCGCCACTGGGTATCGACCACCGTAATGGAACGAATCGTCGCCGGGTTCACCGCTCGCCGCTCAATTAGGGCAAAGCGATCGCGGTGAAATGCCAAAAATTGCCGCACCGTTGGGTGAGCACCCCCCGTCAACACCACCCGCGCCCCAGGATGCAGACAGGTCAGACCCACAGCTGCCCCCAGTGTGTCGAAATCGGCAGTCGTGTGACAAAGGATCAGGTGCATTGGGATCAGGATTAGAGATTAGAGCAGGCATATCGGAGGAGGTTACGCGATGTGCAACTAAGATTTCCCCTCATCCCCTAACCTCTTCTCCCACTAGGGGAGAAGGGGAATAGATCTGGCTTTAGCCCCTCTCGCGCTCTGGGAGAGGGGTTGGGGTGAGGGCGGTTCAGCAAAGTTGCACATCGCGTGAGGTTGATTTTTTGCTCACGAAACACACGAAAAATCAACTTTCCAAACATCCTCTCAGACAACTCTCCGTAGGGGTTCAATTTCTGATAGTTTAACTATGGGAGGCGATTGGGGGGCAGGGTCTTGTCCTATCAACAGCGTTGAGTCCTGTTGTTTGCCTTGAACAGTCGATTTTTGCGGTGTTATGAAGGAAAGCCATTATGTCTATTGTGTTTCAATTTGCCCTAGCAGCGCTAGTTCTTCTGTCGTTTGTTATGGTGGTAGGCGTTCCAGTTGCTTATGCGTCACCCCGTAACTGGGATCAGGCTAAGCGGCTGATTTTATTTGGTTCGGCTCTGTGGATAGGGCTGGTCGTTGTAGTTGGCGCATTGAACTATTTGGTGGTTTAGGACACACATGGCAGTTTTTGAGGGCACATTCACTCAGACCGAGCCGTTACGGTTTGCCATTGTGATTGGACGGTTTAATGACTTAGTCACGGGTAAGCTCTTGGAAGGATGCCAAGATTGCCTCAAGCGACACGGGATTGACCCCGATCCCCACGGTACCCAAGTGGACTATGCCTGGGTACCGGGTTGTTTTGAGATTCCATTGCTGGCCAGACAACTAGCGCTCACGCATCGTTACGACGCCATTATTTGCATGGGCGCAGTCATTAAGGGACAAACGCCACATTTTGACTATGTAGCGTCAGAGGTGTCTAAGGGGATTGCCGCCGCTGCATTTCAAACAGGTGTCCCAGTGGTGTTTGGGGTGCTGACTACCGATACGATGCAGCAGGCGTTAGAGCGCGCCGGAATTAAAAGCAACAAGGGTTGGGAATACGCCATGAATGCCATTGAGATGGCCAGCTTGATGCGTCAGGTTCGCACCCTCTCAACAGATGCTTCAACCAATCGGTTTGCTGACTCTGGGCAAGCTCAAATTCTGCCTCCTTCACTGGAAGCTCCTGTCGGTTCTAATAAAATAGCTTGACAATGCAGTAGCTTTCTGACACTCTAGTAGATGGTCAAATTTTGCGGGTATAGCTCAGTGGTAGAGCGTCACCTTGCCAAGGTGAATGTCGCGCGTTCGAATCGCGTTACCCGCTTTCAAAGTCAAGGCTTTGCTACGTATTGCAGGTAGAGGCTTTTTGTAGAAAACAAGAGATCTTTACAGGCAAACGTAGGCAATAGCGTTAGCCTAGTGGCTGCAAAGGATTAAGGTTGACGCCGAATCTATCAGAAGTTTCCTGATAATCGTGGGTCAACACTTCTAGTTTGATTATCATTAGATTCAGGCCGATGGATTTAACCTGATTTTAGGCACGTTCCTGAAATCCCGATCCAACCTGCTGTATTGCTCATTCTGAGTAGAGCGATCGCCTATCCGTCGTCATTTCTAAGCGTAGTTCACCTCTGTTGCCCCTCGTGCACCCTCAGAAACTTCAAAAAATTGACCTAAACGGCGACTATCCGTGTCCGTGCCGCCGTCGAGGCCGACTGACTCCCATTGCCTTGACTGAAGCCTTTGGGTGTAATCGATGCCAGCAGATTTTTGTGCTTCAAGAAAGCGGCTACACTATTGAACAGCTTTCGACTAACTATCCCTATAAAAAAATGTGGCGGTGGACAGGGCATCAGTGGGTAGTGGTGAATCCGAGCCTGAGCAATGGGTATATTCCTTTTACAATCTTTGTTATTTTTGGGCTGATCTTTCTGCTGCTCGTCACAACGTTACATTTTCCAGTCGGAGCTAGCGTTTCGTTTCGAGTGATTGCAGCACTGGCGCTATCTCTCATGCTAATGTTTATGCTCTGGCTAGCTTGCAGGCGTTGAGCCAGCGTTCATCCATCTTAAGGATTTCTTGAATTCTGACTCCGAGTTACTTCATCTGATCCATCGCGCTAATCAAGCGTCTGAGGTTTTAGCGGCGACAAAAGGCACCGAACGCAGCCGTGCGCTCCAAATTATGTCAGAGGCGCTAAGTGCCAATCAAGATGACGTTCTAGAGGCCAATACGTTAGATCTAGAAGCCAGTCGTGAGATGGCGGTACCCGATTTAATTTTGGAGTGGCTCAAGCTCACGCCCGAACGGTTGCAGTCGGTTGTGAGGATTTTGCAGCGGCTTTCGGAACTAACCGATCCGACGCAGCAAATTCTGACTACGCCTTACCAGCTCGAACAATCTCAAACCTATTGCCAGCTGATGCCGCTGGGGGCGATCGCCTTAATCTATGAGTCGTTCCCTGAATTAGGGGCGATCGCGGCTGGGCTATGCCTGCGGACGGGCAACAGCCTAATTTTGAAGGGAGGTAGCGAAGCCAGTCACTCAAACCAGGCGATCGCAACCATTTTGCAAACAGCAATTGAAGATGCCGGATTACCAGCGGGCTGCATTGAACTCATTCCAACCGACCAGGGCGACTCACTGCGAGAATTAGTTACCCAAGATGCCTATGTCAATTTAGTCATTCCCTACGGTCGCTCTAGCCTAGTCCAGCAGGTGATTCGCCAGGCCACCGTGCCTGTGCTCAAAACAGCCATCGGCAATTGCTATCTCTATTGGTCGTCTTCGAGTGGTCTTGACACCGCCCGCTGGATGATCCTAGACAGTTACCAGAGCGAGCCAGACCCCGTGAATGCGATCGAAAAGGTGTTGGTCTGCCGCAACCAAGATACCCAGGCTCTACAGGCTCTGTGGCGCACTCTAAGAGAGAAGGGCTTTCACCTGCGGGGGGATGCAGAACTGGTGACAGAGTTTCCTGAGCTGGTGTTGGCAGAAGAAAATGACTGGGATCGCGCTTATTTAGACGGTACGATTGCCTTTAAGGTGGTAGACGGGTTAGACGAGGCGATCGCCTGGATTAACCGACACAGCAGCGGCCATGCCGACTGTCTGGTCTCCGAGTCATATCAAGAAAGCCGTCGGTTTGCGACCGACATCAACAGTGCCACCATTTACATCAACACCTCGCCCCGCTTTTACCGAAACCCGAACCGAGGTAGCCCCATCTCGTTGGGGATGTCGAACCAAAAGGGGCACCGTCGCGGCATTATTACCCTAGAAACACTGACAACGCTGAAGTATGTCGTGCAAGGAAATGGAGTGTAACGCGAAGCATGGAAATGGAGTGTAACGCAAGTATAGAGACTCAATCGCTACAGCTGATTGAGCTAGAGGTGCTTCTGGCTACGCGCGAAAACTTTCAGCCGTTTGGCACCCTGATTGGATTTGCCGATGATGGGCAACCCTTTGACGCCAACGATGCTCAGCTAGAGCTAGATCGAGGAACGCCCCGCTTCTACATCATGAAGTTGCATGAGCGCGGGCTGATCTTTCGCCAAATCACGCGTCACTTACAGGTGACTCAGTGCCTTGCCGCTGTGGGCGGAAAACCGTGGCTGATTGCGGTAGCCCCTCCACTCGATCCAGACAATCCGGCAGCGATGCCAGACCCTAGCTCTATCTGCGCCTTTGAGATTCCCGGCGATCGCGCTATTCAACTGGATCGCGGCACCTGGCATGCAGGGCCTTACTTTACAGAACCGAGCCGAGCATTTTTCAACCTTGAGCTGACTGATACCAACCAGGTCGATCACCACGATTGCCAGTTGGATCGGCTCTACGGTATCCAGATGCGATTTAAACATTGATTGAAGCATTAAGAGCGGGTTGTTCGTAAACTTCGGGTACGAACAACCCGCTCTTAAAATCGATCGAGTTGGATAATCTACACCGCTATGGTTACTTATTGGCCAATTTCACATGGGTTGCTAATCCCAAAACCTGCAACAGCCGCACCATAGCCCAGGTTAGATCAATCTCCCACCATTTCAGCCCATGGCGCGCTGAATATTGAAAGGCGTGATGATTGTTGTGCCAGCCTTCGCCATAGGTCAACACCGCCACCCACCAGCAATTGGTAGAGCGATCGCCCACATCATAGGTTTTGTAACCAAAGCGATGTGTAGCGCTATTGACCAACCAAGTGCAGTGATAGACCACCACAATCCGCATAAAAATAGCCCAAGCTACGAATGGCCAGCCGCCCCACCAATAGAGCAACCCAGCAAATACAACTTGAAGGGGGAAAAAGTAGTTCTGTAGAAATACATAAACGGGATCATTCGCAATATCTTTGGTGTACCTAGGCACCTCGGCCTGGGCAGGAATATCATGAAGCATCCAGATTATATGGCTCCACCAGAACCCCTTTCCCGAGTTATGGTGATCAAGTTCTTGGTCAGAATGGACGTGGTGGTGGCGGTGTAACCCAATCCACTCAATCGGGCCACCCTGCATCGACATCGTGCCACAGAACACGATTAAATATTCCAGCCACTTTGGCGTCTGGAAACTGCGGTGAGCCACCAGTCGATGCCAGCCCAAAGTAATTCCTACACCGCCTGTTAGCCAGTGTAAAAAGACAGCAAGAGCGATCGCCCCCCAGCTAAAATTGGCAGGCAATAGGGCAGACAGCGCCCCAATATGCATTGCCACCATAAACAAAACGAGTCCGGGGCGGAGCTTCGTCGTACCAGATGCAATCATGAGCCTCCCGACGTGAAGAATTTGCGAGACAATAATTTCCGCAGACTAATTGACATGGACGGGCGGAGTCGCGCCATGTCAGGATCAAAGAGCCATAACGCTCTTTCAGACAACCGAGTTCACATCACGTGCAAATAGCCCTCTAGGATAGAAAAAGCCTTAATGAACAGCCAGCTGCTGCTACAAACAGCCCAAGAAGCCCTCCTTCAAATCTTTTCTGGAATTGACGCACGGGTCAAGTCAAATTTGATAAGGGTATTAACTGCCTTCCGAAAGCATCAAGTTGGTGTACATCACTTTTCTAGCGTCAGCGGATATGGACACGACGATCTGGGTCGCCATGTGTTGGATCAGATCTTTGCCGACGTCATGGGAGCAGAGTCCGCTGCTGTGCGAGTGCAATTCGTCTCCGGCACTCATGCTATCACTTGCGCCCTGTTTGGGGTGCTGCGTCCAGGGGATGAACTGCTGGCGGTTGCGGGTTCTCCCTACGACACATTGGAAGAAGTGATTGGGTTACGCGGGACTAATCAGGGTTCTCTAAAGGATTTTGGCATTCGCTATCGGCAGCTGGAGCTAACGGCAGACGGCACGATCGATTGGTCTGCCCTCACAACCGCTATCCGCCCTGAAACGCGGATGGTGCTGATTCAGCGCTCCTGTGGGTATGCATGGCGCAGCAGTTTGGCGATCGCCGACATCAAAAAAATTGTGGCCCTCGTGAAGCAGCAAAATCCCAACACCGTCTGCTTTGTCGATAACTGCTACGGCGAATTTGTAGACGACTGTGAACCGCCAGCAGTCGGAGCCGACTTAATTGCTGGCTCGTTGATCAAAAATCCAGGGGGAACCATTGTTACCGCTGGCGGCTATGTAGCGGGGCGGGCTGATTTGGTAGAAATGGCCTGCTGCCGCTTGACCTCGCCGGGGATTGGCAGCGAAGGAGGAGCCACGTTTGACCAAAACCGTTTGCTGTTCCAAGGGCTATTTCTTGCCCCGCAAATGGTCGGCGAAGCTCTCAAGGGCAATCACCTCACTGCCAAGGTGTTTCAACAGCTAGGATACCCGGTAAATCCCTTGCCGGACGCACCTCGCCGCGATGTGATCCAAGCGATTAAACTTGGCTCTCCGAAAAAGGTGATCGCTTTCTGCCACGCTATCCAGCAGCATTCGCCCATCGGGTCTTACCTCAGCCCCGTTCCGGCTCAAATGCCGGGATACCAAAGCGATCTGGTTATGGCAGGGGGTACTTTTATTGATGGCAGCACGTCTGAATTTTCGGCAGATGGCCCCCTGAGGGAACCCTATATCGTCTTTTGCCAAGGCGGCACTCACTGGACGCATGTGGCGATCGCCCTGGAAGCAGCGATGGAGGCGGTGAGAGGGAAGGAGGAAGGATGAGGGATGAGGGATGAACGGGTGGTGGTTTGAGGATGCGGGGACTCTATCTCAAAATCTGGCTAAAACTCGCGTCTGATATTTTTGACCCTTTTGCTAAGTCGCGTTCCTGTTTTTAACCCTTGCGGCTATCCCAACTCTGCGGGATGCTCGGCAGACTGGGGCTGGGGCGATCGCACGCTGCGGCGTAAAATTTGGGCGTACTGCTGGGCAATTAGTTCGGGGGTGAAGTGGGTCTGAAGGTATTGACGGCCAGCGTCACCCATGGATTGAACCAGTGCTGGCTGGCTGGCCAAATGCAAAATAAATTTTGCCAATCCTTGGCTGTCTTGATGGCGAAACGTTGCCCCAAAATTGCCATCCGTGACCATCTGATGCAGGTATGAATGCGCGGAGCAAATAATGGCAACAGGTCTTCCTGCTGCGAGGGCACCATAAATTTTGCTAGGAGCCACTAACCCGTCCATATTTTGACTCACGCTAACGAGGGTCAGATCACACGCTGTTAAGGAATAGGGCAGCAACTTTTTATCTTGATAGGGTAAAAAGTGGCAATTGGTTAATTTCAGCTGTGCAGCAGCATGGATGGACGGCGATCGCTTGGCTCCATCACCGATAAACACAAAGCTAATCGGGGCATCCCGCAGCAATTGGGCAGTTGCTAAAATAGTTTCCAAATCATGACAGCGCCCCATGTTGCCTGAGTAGAGAACCGTAAATGGTTCAACAAGTTTGTGCTTTTTAGCAAACCAATTGTTGTGTTTTTTAAGGGGAACGATCCAATCTGGATCTGCCCAACTATGAATTACAGAAATTTTGTCTGACAATTCGGGACATAATCCTTCAACTTGGCTTTTCATCGTCGGACTAAGTACAATTAGTCGCTGTGCTTTACCCCAGATTTTACGATTCAAATGTCGCCAAATTTTTATAAGGTAATGATGCTCAGGCACAACACTCAGCTGAATCGCAATGTCTGGATAAACATCGTATAGCAAACAAATATAGGGAACCCCAAATAACAGATGGGCTAGATATCCCAAAATAGATAGATAGGGAGGTGCTGTAGTGAGTAAAAGCACGTCGCTGTTTCGCCCTGAGCGCAAGATATGCAGCCCTGCCCGCAGGCAAAACAGCAGGCCGTTCAAGGCTTTGCCGCGAATTTGCTTTGACCAAAATCGAGTCGCACGCGATCGCCTGACTGCGACGTGGTCAATCGATTCAACCGCAGGTGCAGACGCTTGTTGAAAAGCATATCCAGGTTGTCCGGTAAAGATATGGACTTGAATACCTTGGCGGCTCAGCTGGATTGCTAACTCTTCAATTAATTGACCAGTAGCAGCATAGTCGGGCGGATAAAACTGAGTAATGATTGATACTTTAAGGCGATCAATCTGATGATTGGCATTGGATCCTGGCATGAACTTAAATGTCCTATAAAAATAGGAATCTATTCGATTGTGTTAGACAAATATCAGCTCAAAATAGGCAGAAAATCTATCTACAATATTGTCTAAATGAAATATTGTCTTTAAAGCATTAAAGCTTTAAAACCTGAGATTTACTGAAGAACCAGGCTTGAAATGCTACGTTTTTTTGCAGCAAATTGATATGCTAAGCAGGGATTAGCCAGCTCAACCGGGGTAAGTGAGGTGTTCTTCCTACTTGTATACTTTGAGGCCGTGAACCCATCCGGACAAACACTGTGGATCTCCTGCTATGGCCAGAGTTACGGCTCCGGGCTGGCCGAGGAGCCGGAAGATTTGTTTGGAGAGCAGCAGCGGATGGGGTGGCATGAGCGAGGCGGATTGAGGAATGGCATCAATCGATCCATCACAAGCGCCTGAAGCGCGGGAAGCGATAGATGCAGACTGTGCACTTGCACCCTGACACCATTCCTGATATGCCAAAATTGCGGCGGCTTCTGCCACGCTAGGGGTACCGACGGTGCGGTGCGCGATCGCCGCAGGATGGGGAACCGCTACGGCACAGAGGGCAGCCGCCGAAAAGCCGCGCAGCGGCAGCTGGCGATCGCGACAAAACTCCACCAGCCCCACCTCTGAGACTTTGTGGTCAATGGTGCCAATCGCGGCGATCGCGGTTTCTCTCAACCCATACGCTACAAATACATGGGTGACAGCCGCTGCAATCGTGCCCCGAGGAGTGCCCTGCTTACAGCCAATCCCCACCCACAACCTACAGCAGCCTGTCACAGCAGGAGTGAGTCATAGCAGGAACCGCAATTCAATACATTCACGTAGACAACGTCCAGTGATTTTTTGAGAGCACCGCGCCCGGTCGAAATCCAATTGAGATCATGGGGGTGGAGGGACTTGAACCCTCACGATTTTTAAGATCAACGGATTTTAAGTCCGCAGCGTCTACCATTCCGCCACACCCCCGTTGGCTCGTTAAGATGCGAACATCTAACGACATCTGTTCTATTCCATCACTTTTAGGGTTTTGGTGCAACCCACTCGACCGAAGTCGCCCGCTTTTAGCTTGAAAATTAACGTTGGCGATCGCGTCTTAGGCACATTTGACCCATGCAGACGGCGCTACTCCACGCTCTAAGCT
>JAYUYI010000295.1:0-1721 GCA_043752545.1 Thermoleptolyngbya sp. | reverse complement strand
TAAGGGTAAGCTCACTGTTAACGTCTTGCTACTTGCTCTAAATTCAATCAGATAGCCATCCAGATTATTTTCAAAAAACATTCTGGTTTTTCTGGAATTTGCCAAGGCTGCGCTGTAGCTCTACTACAAGCCCGGATAGATATCAGGCCGCATCAAGAATCTCCGCTTTTGAGCAATATCTTTCAATATTCTTCAAGAGTTGTGAAGTCTGTTTATTGGGCTAGGCAAAGCGCCTACACTTTTTATATAGAGTGTGTTGGCCGCATCATCACCCACCAGTTTATGTAACGTTTAACCTTATTCTTAGGAGGATCGCGATGTTGAACCTATCTACCCATCGCTTCCAATCATTCAAGCCTTTATTGAATCATCTAGAGCGCCCCATCACTGCTCTAGCATTAACGCTGGGTCTTGCTGTTGCGGTTCTGAGTCCAGCACAGGGAGTTGAAGCACCTCATAGTCCATCGACTCAAGTTGCCCGTGCCAATATGGGCATGCAGGTCATTAGCCAAAGACTTCCAAATGGCGTTTATCTCTATGGCCAATCGCCGGAGGCTGAGCAAATTGGTTCTGCCTACATGGTATTTGAAGTTAACAATCAACAGGTAATTGGCGCATTTTACATGCCTTCTTCATCCTTCGATTGTTTTTATGGCGAAGTGCAAGCCCAGCAGCTAGCATTGAACGTTGTTGATACGTATGAACAAACGGTGCATCCTTACGCAGTCGCACTAGAGACGACAGGTTCTGTAGCAACCAATGGTAACGAGGCGATCGCTCCTCTCAGCTTGGAAGGCTTTCATGCAATCAGTTCAGTTAGCGACAACGACCAACGCATTCTCAGCGTCTGTAAGGTTAATCGTCAGCCTGTGAATTGAGATATTTTTTAACAATTATCTAAGCTAAAGCGGTATCATCCTAAAAAGATGGCACCGCTTTTTAGGCACTGTTTCTGTGTATCCTCAAACCGTGATCTGGCGATCTCTCAAGGCCAGCTCGGTCAACGCTAAACGTGCATATAGGCAAGGCGGAGGCTAGGTCTTAACCTGCTCTTATTGATTAAGTAATCTGAAGTTTAACTAAAGATGGTGTACTTGATAGAGCGCATTCTCCCCAACTGTTGGGATGAGGCGGTAAAGGAATTCTTTTGTATGGAAAATCCTTATCTCAAACCCGAAACAATCTACCTTTGAGAAGACTACTATGACTCGCTCCAGTGATGATCAATCTATGCCCCCGGTGAGGGTATCACGCCGAACATTCCTGAGCTGGAGTGCGGCTGGATTTGGGGGTGCGGTGCTGGCATCCTGCACCCAGCAAGGGGCAACGCCGCCTGCGGGGTCTCCTGTAGATAGTGCGCCTGCTGCATCTCCTGCAGCCAGTGCTGCGGGTGGACTGCCCGTGTCGGCAGCGGCGGCAGGTGGCCTCAACGCCATCATTGAACAGGCAAAAGTAGAAGGGGAGCTTTCAATCATTGCCCTGCCAGATGATTGGGCAAATTATAAAGAAATGAAAGCTAGCTTTTTGCAAAAATACCCGTTCATTAAACTGAATGATCTAAATCCTGACGCTAGTTCTGCGGATGAAATTGAAGCGATCAAGGCAAACAAGGGCAACAACGGGCCACAGAATCCTGATGTGATTGATGTCGCCTTCAAATTTGGTGAAGAAGCTAAGACGGCAGGGCTGCTGCAAGCCTATCAAGTAGAAACCTGGGACAC
>JAYUYI010000294.1:0-4593 GCA_043752545.1 Thermoleptolyngbya sp. | reverse complement strand
AAGCGGATGGTACTTATCAAGTCACGTTCAACGATAGTAATTGGCGACAGCGTGGCAAAACCCAGCCCGATCTTCAGACTCGGATTTTGGCTGGCGATCACCTCCTCGCCGTTTCCGAAGTTCGCTACAACGCTTCCCCCCGCGAACTGTTAAATGTCCTCTTAACAGAAACCGTCACCCCAGCCCTGCAATCTGAACACGAGACCCTGCTGCAAAACCTGTCCAGTCACTTCCGAGGCAACCTCCGAGACCTCCAAGAAACTGATACTCGCCAGGATATTACCTATCTCGCTAATAAAACTGGTTGGGATGCCCGTGCCGTGGCGATCGCGTCCCTTGCCGATCAGTTCAGTAGCCGTACCCAAATCGCACCCGCCTTTTTCTACACCCTGTTTCGGGCTGGAGTACCGGCTAACGAGGATGCACTCTACCAGATTGATGCTCAAACTGCCGAAAGTGCCTGGAAGCAGGGAATTAAGCAAGGTATGATTCCGGCTGCCCTAGAAGCGCAATTGCCCCAAGTAGTAGAAAGCTTCCGAGGTTTATCCGCCCAGCGCGCGCTGGATTCACCCGCCTTAGCTGGCGTGTCATCGCTAAAGGAAATGTTGACCAGTGCCCAAATTGGTGATTTGCAACAACAACAGTTTGTCAATCTCTATGCCCAAAACCGGGATAATTTACCTCAATTCTGGGAAGCCGTGCAACGTGACCTAGGTGAACCCGTTGCCCAGCGCCTACGTGTGGATGGACAACTGGGCTACCTGACCCTTAACAACGCCCCCCTCATGCAAAGTCTCCATCAGGACATTGGCGGCGTAAACGGCATCACGACCCCCCTCAGCTTGATTGAAAATGGCTACTATCAGGCGGAAAAATGGCAAACCTTGATGGCCAATGGTGTCACTATTCCACCTGAAATTCCTGGTCAGGATGTGGCTGAGAAACGCAGTAACTATGCCGAGTTGATGTCTGCCCAAATGCGACTCAGCTATCCGACAGCAGTGGTTGCCCAGATGGTCAGGACTGGCGAAACTCCGCTCAAAAATGCGGTCGGGGAGCAAGTTCATGCCTTGCTGATGGAACAGCATGGAAGCTTTGAGATTGGGCTGCAACCGATCGAGCAATTTGCTCGACAAAATAATGTGCAAATCGCGCCTGAAGTAATGCAGGAGGTGACGCGCATTCAAAGAGTGCATCAAATTACGCCCAGTGACGGCGCAATGAACACCCTGCTCAGAAACGACCTGGATTCAGCCTACAAAGTTGTTCAGTACGACCAGGCAAACTTTGTACAGCAATTTAAAGATGAATTGGGCGGAGAAACCAACGCCATTCTGACCCATGCTAAAGCTCAGCAGGTACATAACACAGTGCTGAATATTGCCACTTCCTATTTAACAGGGCGAAATGCTCCTGCGATCGGCGCTAACCTCAATGGGCGGATTATTAATTCCCTCTCCGGCCCACCAGCCAATGCCGCTGCTGCTAATCTTGCTGCTGCCAATGCCGCCGACATCATCGCCTACCCCACCTTAGAGAATCTCTTCGGCGAGATGGATTACTGCACCTGTGATCATTGTCGATCGATTCTCAGTCCGGCAGCGTATTTGGTGAATTTACTTCAGTTTTGCGATCCAACCAATCAAGGGGTTGGCACTCCCCAATCAGTTCTGTTCGCTCGCCGTCCCGATATTCAGCATCTTCCCCTCACCTGCGAAAACACCAACACGCCACTACCTTACATTGATATCGTTAATGAGACTTTAGAGTATTTCGTTACCCATAATCTTAGACTCGACAATTACACTGGGCATGACATTGGTAATAATGCGACATCCGAAGAACTATTGGCGAGTCCACAGTTTGTCAGTGATCAAGCCTACCAAACTCTGGCAGGTAACCCGATACAGGTAGGCGATCCACTACCGTTGCTGCCACCCTCTCCCCCGTTACCATTCCTCCGACCCCTCGAAAACCTGCGCCGCTATTTCGACCAGTTTGAGGTTCCCTTGCCCAACGTGATGGAAGCATTACGCAAAAATGATGACCTAGAGCGTGCCAGTGAAATTGAGTACAGCTGGCGCGATATTCTCATGGAAGAACTACGAATTTCTCGCGCAGAATATAGGCTTCTGAGCGATCGCACCTTAACGCTACAACATCTCTATGGTTACAGTTCAGCAACGCCAGAGGCTGATATTCTATCCACTCTAGCCAATGCAAAAACATTCACGCGACGGATCGGGATTTCCTATGAAGAAATTATTGAAATTATCAAGACTCGCTTTGTCAATCCAAACGCTGTCTTAATTCCAAAATTAGAGCGATTGAGAGTTCCGTTTACAACCTTAAAAGCATTCAAAGACGGCACGATCGCCGATGCTGAATTCGACAAGCTGATACCGACTGAACTAGATGCTACCCAATACGAGGGAGACATCAAGGCATGGGTCAGAGATGATGTGAACTATGCTAAGATCATGGGTTTAATTACCCTGACAAATCCCACTGCTGTCGCCGATCCATGCCGTTTCGATCAGCTGGAATTCCGCTACGCCAATCTCGATAACAACACCAACCAAGCCCGTCCCTTTGAATTTATTCGGCTGATTCGCTTTATTCGGCTGTGGAAGAAGTTGGGATGGAGCATTGAGCAGACCGATCAGGCGATTGCAGCCCTCTATCCAGCCGACCAAATTCCTAATGACCCCAATGATGCGATCAACCTGGAAAAACTAGATGCTGGATTCTTAATCTTGCTACCGCGCCTGGGGATAATCAAACAAGTCATGACGACCCTCAATCTCAAACTTAAGAAAGATCTGCTGCCGCTGTTGGCTTGTTTTGCTACGATCGAGACCTACGGCATGTCTCTCTACCGTCAGATGTTCCTCAGTCCGGCACTGCTCAAACAAGATGCGGTATTTGCAGACGATGGGTTTGGCAACTTTCTCACCAATCCGGCACAGACCCTGGTAGCTCATACAGAAGCCCTGCGAGCGGCTCTCCAGATCACAGAGGATGAACTCCGACAAATCATGACTGCACTGGGCTATGACGACAATACGGCACTTTCACTAGAGACTCTCAGCGCCATCTTTCGGCGGGGCTGGCTGGCACGAATTCTGAAGCTCAGCGTGCGCGAGTTTTTGTTATTGACTCAGTTCACGGGGCTTGATCCCTTTGCTGCACCCGACCCATTTCATCCGCCCATACAGCGCTTCGTTGAACTAGTGCGACAGTTGCGAACGTTATCCTTAAAACCAGTTCAGGCACTTTATCTGATCTGGAATCAAGATATCAGCGGCAAGTCTGTCCCCAATGACAGCGAAATTTTGGGATTTACCCGCAGCTTACGAGCGGCGCTGACCGCGATCGAAAGCGAATACACCGTCACCGACGACCCCGATGGACAGATTGCCCGTTCCCGAATGGCGCTCGTATACGGGAACACTGCCACCGATTTATTTTTTGGTCTCCTCAACAATACATTCGTCAGCACTGTTTCCTATAGCCACGGTCAGGCAGCGTTGGAAACCGCGATCATCACTGCGGCTCCTAGCCAGATAGCCTACGATGATTTCCGCGAACAGATGACCTTTACAGGCGTACTGACCTCGGCAATTCGGGATGACCTTAAGGCGATTCCTGCGGTTACGCCACAATTCCAAGCAGCGATCGATAAGCTTTATGATAACAATCAAAAGGTTATCCAGCCATTTTTTGCCCGCTATCCTGAACTGCAACCACTCTATGAGATTTATATTGCTACCAACAACCCGGTAGAACAGAAACGATCTGACCTATTAGCCAATTTCCTGCCAGAACTGAAGCGTCGGCGCAAACAACAGCAAGCATTACAATCGATTAGTGCCGCGACAAAAGTTGAAGCAGAAATCGCCAATGCGTTGTTCGCCAATACCACTGTTTTACATGCAGTAAATGCTCCATTACAGCCCGCATTCAATGATCTAATCGCGCCAGAAACACCGGGACTCTCAGCTCAGTTTTTCTTCCGTGACACCGCAACGGGAGACGTTGATATTGCGCGTGATGCTGAATCTAACTTGGCTTATTCTACGGCTGAGAGACATCCCCTACCTGCCAATGCTGCCATCCCAAACAGTGCTATTTCGGGTATCTGGAATGGGTATCTAGAAGCCCCAGAGAATGGTTTCTATAACATTTCTGTCGAGGCTAATGCAGGTGCAACCGTAACCTTGATGCTGGAAGGAAAAGCGATTGCCTTAACCCCAGCAGGCAACCTGTGGCGAAACGACCAACCAATCGATTTACGAGCAGGAAGTCTCTATGCGATCGCCCTAACAGTAGAGAAGATACAAGATGTCCTGAAAGTGCGCTGGCAGACCAATGGGCGCGGCTGGGAGGTAATGCCATCGGCTTATCTTTATTCCAACACTTTAACCAGCTATCTGCGAGCCACCTACATTCGTTTTCTTAAGGTGACAGCATTGGCAAGCTCCCTCAAACTAACAGCCAGTGAGATTGCCTATCTGACTGCCCACCCTGACTACCAGATCGGTGGACAAGGATGGCTGAATAGCTTACCAGTGAACAGCAGCCCAGATAGCA
>JAYUYI010000293.1:0-1722 GCA_043752545.1 Thermoleptolyngbya sp. | reverse complement strand
TATTAAATCGATCAATCTCGGTTTCTGCAATATCGGTTCGGAAATTGAAACCACCCATAGTCATAATTTATCACCAGTATTTGTATCCACCTTGGGAGAACGAATTATTCAATGAACCCAGCAAGCTAAACATACCTTGAGTCTCGGCTTGCTTTTGCTGTGCGGCATTAATCGAGCTTTGACGCTGACTCTCTTGGGTTGCTTGCTCAATGGCTATCCCCGCTTGTGTCGCGTTTGCGGCGTGTGATAGTTGGGCTGCTGCATTCTCCGCTTGACGTTGAGAGGTTTGATTAAAAGAGGCTTGATTCCCCATCATCGTTATAGCTTGCTGGTTTGCCGTATACTGCTTCGCTGCTTCTGCATTAGATGAACCCGACTGATTGTTTACTTCTCTGGCTCTCGCAATCCCACTAAATGATTGCGCTGTACTTAAATCACGATCGTAGTCTTGCTGTGCCGCCCCTCGTGCCCGATTCATCATTGACGCTTGCTGGTCGCTAAAATTGGGTTGGGTTTGAGGAGTGCCGCTACTCTGAGAAACAGACTGCTTTGCAGCTTGCACCGCAGACTTGACCGGGACTCTAGCCTGTGGTGCTTTTGTTTGTTTGATATCCTCAGCCCGTTTAGGGGGTATTGCTGCGTTGCGTTTACCAGTGCGAGTGTCGAGTCCTGCCATTAGTACCTCATATTGGCTGCTTGCATAATTGTGTTGGCGTTGTTACGGCTCAAGTCCAGGTAGCTGCTGAGTGCCGATGTTGCCATGCCCATATTCGTCTTGTAGTTATCAGCCACATACGATCGCTCTAAAGCTTTTTTCTGTAACCGATCATTGCGGGTTTCACCAGCGTCAAGCTCTCTCTGAGCATTTCTAAAAGATTGATCCTGCAAGAAGTTATTGGTCTGGGGGTTACGGGGATCGTACATATCACTGTACATTTTGTTCTGAACATCAAAAGCCCCAGAACTCTCACCAGGCATCCCAACTTGAGGGCTGTTAGCTGGCATGAGTTTCTTCTGAGCGTCGGTAGCTTCCTGTTGCGCCTTCATCGCTCGTCCTGTATCACCAGAAGCCATTGCCTTGCTGTAATCTTGACTGGCGCGATTTAATGTATCTTCTGGCCTTTCTCCAAGAATGGTGCTTGCCAATCGATCTCCAGCATTCTCACCACCCAAACCAAACGCCGCAAAGTTGGCGGTGTCTCCTGCGGTGGCGACGGCGGCTCTCGCTGGATCTTGACCAGACAGCAAACGACCACCCAAATTTATAGCGGCTCCGGCAGCCGCGATCGGTAGCGCTAACTTACCCGCGATTCTTGCAGCCCCACCAATCAGAGGGTTTGCCATCGCTTTCGCACCGAATCCGGTAGCTGCCTTCACAGCCTGTCCTGGATTCCCGACAAATCTGCCTGCGGTACTGCCTACATTTCCAAGAGCAGTGCGCCCTTGTTGATAAAGGTCATAGCCCTTAGCTTTCAGTGGGTTGTATCCACCCAATTGTGACCCTGCTGGTACGCTGTAAACCATTATTCTTGTCCTCCGTTATATTGACCTAACTGCTGTGCGTAGAAAGCATTGAGCGCTGCTTGCTCCATTGCTCGTTTCTGAGCCTTTTTAACCTGCTCCTCATTGAGCGGTTGAACCGATTCAAACCCCATGACTTGAGGAGGCTGCTGAGGCATTGCGGTCGGTGGTTGATTGGGGGCAACGACGTATTGCCGATCC
>JAYUYI010000292.1:0-1725 GCA_043752545.1 Thermoleptolyngbya sp. | reverse complement strand
GTCCATGGTGGATAGGGTGAAAACGAGGAACCGATCAGGAATACTGAGTCGCTAACGGAAATTCTTGGTTCAGCAGCCAGTTGCCAATGTCTTTGAGTTTGTAATCAACCGGGTCGTGCAGGGTGAAGGTACGCAGGTCGCGCCAGTAGCGATCGAAGCCGTATTGGGTGGCGGTAGAGCGACTGCCCGTCAGTTCAAACACGCGGCTGGTAATATCGGTGCCGACCCGAGTGGCGATCGCCTTGGCGGAGAAAACAGCGATCGCCATCGCTGCCCGTTCGGCATGAGTCAGGCTCCATTCCTTGTCCCAGGCGTCCTGCACCAGACCCAGCGAGTGATCTGCCAAATGGATTGCAGCCTGTAGCTCGCTCCACAGTTCACCGTAGTGCAGCAAAATGTAGGGATCAGCCGTAGCGCGATCGACCCCAGACGTAATCCAGGGCTTGCTGAGGGTTTGGGTATAGGTTTGGGCGGCGGCAAAGGCTCCTTCGGTGATGCCCAGGTAGACATAGGTTTTGGCCAACTGCGCCACAATCCCGGCAAAGGTGGCAAAGGCGCTGTCGGGTTGCACCACGGGCCCGTAGATTTCATCCGCTTCGACCCAGACATGGTTGAAACTGATACTGCCGCTAGCGGTGCGCCGTTGCCCAATGTTGTCCCAGTCCGAGTTGAGGGTAACGCCTTCACGGCCTTTGGGCAGCACCAAAAAATGGGGCACCTCAACGCCATCTTGCACTGCTGAAAACACCCAGCGATCGGCCACAGGAATGCCCGTGCCAAAGCCTTTGACCCCATTTAGCCGCCAGCCGTGGCCATCGGGGGTAATTTTGAGGCGCGGATCACGAGTATTGAGCGCATTGCCCCAAAACCACTGATGCTCAGCCGTGCCGCGATAGTCGCGTTCTGTTTGAGCCGCGCTACCCAGCACCTGCCCCAGGGTCACCAAACCCAAATGGTTGCCATACAGTTGGCCAATGGAGCCGTCAGCCTTGGCTAGCTCCTGCACCACTTTCATCGCCACTAGCAAATTTTCACCCGCACCGCCGTACTCCTGAGGCACCACCAACGTCAGCAACCCCGTTTCGCGCAGTCGGTTCACTTCATAGGTCGGCAGTCCCCCTGCGCGATCGCGTTCTACAGCCGTGGTAGCCAATTCTTGAGAAAGCGCGGCGGCGATCGCCCGATAATCCTTTGTCTCTGTGCGCTCTAGCAGTTGCATATAAAACTCTTGAGGATCTATTTCAAGCGTTGATAAATTAGTTCAAACACCGGATCAGGTCAGCTGGCACTGGTCGGAATCCGCTCATTGGCGATTACCTCGCCCACCGGACTCATCATGCGGCTGGGAGCCGGACGGGTAATGCCCAGCGGCAGTTTGGGGAACAGCAAATCGGCCACCCGGTAGGCTTCTTCCAAATGGGGATAGCCCGAAAAAATAAACGTATCAATGCCCAAGTCGGCATATTCTTGGATGCGTGCCGCCACCGTGTCTGGATCGCCCACCAGCGCCGTGCCCGCCCCACCGCGCACCAAACCCACGCCAGCCCACAGATTAGGACTCACTTCCAGCGATTCGCGGCTACCGTTATGCAACTGCATCATCCGGCGCTGCCCTTCCGATTCGCTGCGCGATAGAGCCGCCTGAGCCGCAGCGATCGTTTCGTCATCTAAGTAGCGAATCAGTTGATTCGCGGCGTCCCACGCTTCCGCTTCCGTTTCGCGCAC
>JAYUYI010000291.1:0-4611 GCA_043752545.1 Thermoleptolyngbya sp. | reverse complement strand
TCACAAAAACTAGCTTAGAGTATCTGCTGCTGGTCTTAGGATCAGTGATTGACGTGTTGGCATTTACAGGTATTCTTTGGGCACTTTCTAGAAACCTAGCCATCTTTTTATTAATTTATGCCCTGTTTGGTACAGTCATCGTTGCCTTCTTAGCTAGAAAGTTAATTTCGCTAAATTTCATTCAGCTCCGCCGCGAGGCAGACTTTCGCTATGGCTTGGTGCATGTGCGAGACAATGCTGAATCGATTGCTTTCTATCAAGGAGAAAGCCAAGAACAGGGACAGCTTGGCCGACGATTTTTGGATGTAGTACGTAATTTTAATTTCTTAATTGGCTGGCAGCGAAACCTGGCATTTTTTAGAACACCCTATCGCTTTTTAACCTACATTCTACCCGAGATAATTCTGGCTCCGATGCTCTTTTCCGGGAACATCAAGTTTGGTGATATTACTCAGGCAGGGTTTGCATTCTCACAAATTTTTGCAGCCTTCGCGTTAGTAGTGCTGCAAATCAACGACTTAAGTTCATTTGCGGCTGGGATCAATCGTTTAGAAACCTTTGAAGAGGCACTAAACGCACAAGCCAATCCGGCTAATGTGGATACTACAGCAATTGACACGGCTGAAAAGCAGCGGCGAGATACTTCTATTTCGCTGGAACATGTGACGCTGATGACGCCAAAGGGGCAACGGATGCTGATCAGCGATCTGTCTGCTGAACTGGAGCCTGGAAAAGGGCTGGTGATTGTGGGTCAAAGTGGCGCGGGCAAGAGTTCACTGCTGCGGGCGATCGCCGGACTTTGGAATACCGGAACGGGTCGAATTACCCGCCCCGACCTTTCCCAAATGCTGTTCTTACCCCAGCGTCCCTACATGGTGCTGGGCACTCTGCGCGATCAGTTGCTGTACCCAAACTTAGCCGCAGATGCCGACGAAAGCCAATTGCGCCAAGCTCTCCAGCAAGTGAATCTGGCAGACTTACCAGAGCGCGTCGGCGGCTTTAATGTAGAACTAACCTGGGCCGACGTTCTGTCTTTAGGCGAACAACAGCGGCTTGCGTTTGCCCGCCTGATCCTGAGCAAACCGCCCTACGTGGTATTAGACGAAGCCACTAGCGCCTTGGATTTAAGCAACGAAAAACGGCTCTACGATCGCCTCCGAGAAAGTGCAGCCACCTTCATTAGCGTCGGGCACCGTCCCAGCCTGCTGAAGTATCACGACTATGTCTTGGAATTAACCGGAGATACGCACTGGAATTTAACCCGCGCCGAAGACTACACCGCCACGGATCAGGTGTTTAGTTAGCGTGGAATATTTCAGCCGAAGGGCGAACAGTCCAGTCGAAGGGCGAACAACCGTTCGCCCCTACAGGCCGTGTGCCTCTCATCCGTCATCCGTCATCCTTTCCACCACTCCCTCCTGTCCATTCACCTTCACCCGCTGCCCATCCCGTAACTGTTGCATGGCATTGTGCACATCCATCACAGCGGGGATACCATACTCGCGGGCAATAATGGCACCGTGGGAGAGGCGACCGCCGACTTCGGCAATGATGCCTGCCGCCTGAACCAATAGAGGTGACCAGCCAGAGTCGGTATAGGGGACGACCAGAATTGTGTTGCGCTCTAAAGTGGTAACCGATTGCAGCGATCGCACCACTAACACCTGACCTTCGACAATCCCAGGACTGGCCCCAATCCCCCGCAGCGTTTGGCCAGAAGCAATGGGGCGATCGCGGGCATCCACTAACGGCTGCGGCGGGTCATTGCCATACACCAGCAATGGGATGGCGGTTTGCTGTTGGTCTTGGGTAAATTGCGATCGCCGTCTGGCCACAACCTCCTTCACCTCTAGGGGCAGCGGTAGGTGCGCGTCTGCTACCAACTGTCGGATTTCCTCAATTTCCAGAAAAAAGATATCTCCCGCTGCCGCCAGTAAGCCTGATTGCGTCCACCGCTGCTCTAGCGCCACGATACTCCAGCGCAGCTCTGCCAGTAACCGACTATAAACAGCGGTAACCTCTCCTTTCAAATCTAGCCGTCGCTGTACCCGACGACGACTGGCGTTGCTAGCGGGCACAGCCTGCAAACTCGCTACCGTACTCGGGGGCTGCCGGACAAATTGGGTAAATAATTCCTGAATCGGCTGCGGATTTTCTGCCCAAGTTGGCACGGCAATATCGGTGCCCACTTCACTTAAGTAGCCATATTGCGCTACGAATTCATCCCATTGCCGCAGAATTTGCTGCCCTTCTGGAGTTGTTGTAAGGGTAGAAAACAAGCGGGTGCGATCGCTTGCAGTCTGATCCAAGTCAGGCAGGATGCTACGGGCTTGCGTAGCCAGAGATTGGAGCGATCGCATGGAGTCCACTTCTGGCGTTCGGCTGTTGTCTAACGCCGCTGGGTCGGGCTTAAAAATACCCTGGCGCACCGCTACACTCAGCGGTGCCAAAATGCTGTAGTAGGTAGCGCGTCGTAGCAGCAGCAGCACTTGCTCAATCCGGCTCAGCAATGCGTCTGGCTCCAACGTCCCGACCGCCTGACTCGCTAGCTCTGCCAATCCAGGGCTAAAGTGATGGGTTTGATCTCGCTTAAAGTCAGTTTCTAGGCGGATCTCTCGCTGGAGCAGCCGCAGTAAACCGGGCAAATTGCGCAGGGTAGAGGCGATCGGCGGCTTGCTGAACGCGGCTCCTCGGGTGAGAAACTCTAAGCTTTCGGGCGGCAACCCCATGCGTAAAAAGATTTGGCCCAGCAACGTCGCATTAAAGTAAGCCGTCGCGTGATGCAGGGTAGCCGTTTCGGCAAAGTCTAATCCCCCTGCACGAGTTCCTAGCACCAGCGAAAAGATCTCGCCCCAAACGCCACAGGTAAGTGGTCGATTAATTGACCAAGTGAGCGGACGGATAAATCCTGGAATGACCTCCGCTGCAATCTTTCGAGTCCAAATCGGTAGCAGAGTTGTGATCGGGCGCGACTGCAAAATCCAAACCTGCTGCCCGTCAAACGTCCATTCCACATCCTGCGGTACCCCGTGATATAGCGCTTCTAGCTGCCGCGCCAGTGCTGCCACCTGCCGAATCACTCCTTGAGGAACGTCACCGTTCTCGCCAGATAATTCCTCTACCTCCCATCCCTCGCTTCCAGCTGTACTTGTGTCATGTTTTAGGGCAGTGGCTTGGAGCGCTGGAGCAACCGCTCCAGCGCTCCACACCCGATACTGCTCTGGCGTGACCCGCCCCGACACCACCAGACTGGCACTCCCTGACAGCGCCTCAATCACCACCGCATCTCCCTGACGACTCACCGGATCGCGGCTAAAGGCTACACCAGAAAAGGTTCCTGGGACTTGAACCTGAACCAAAACTGCCATACCTGCTTCTTGCCCAAGGCGATCGCGGCGATATTGCACAGCCCTCGGCAGGTTGTAAGACGCCTGACAGCGCAGAATCGCCTGCTCTAAAGCGGGCTGACTAGTGATATCTAGAAACGACTCATATTGTCCAGCCGCAGATGCCGTATCAGAGTCCTCTCCGATCGCTGAAGAGCGCGCCACAAAAGGCTGTTCGGCACTAGGTCGAATGGCCTGAATCAGCGGAGCGGGGTCATCTCCTGGGGGCAAAACCCAGCCCATCGGCACAGGGTAGCCTTGCTGTTTTAGGAACGCCAGCGTTGCGGCCTTTTGTCCTACTTTTTCCGACTGCAAGGGCTGATCTAGTGACAGCAAAGCGCGATCTCCTCTAAAAAATTTGAACATGGATTGGGAACCGGAGCGGGCATCTTGTGCGGATAACTCCAAATCATCGGGAATTTTTTGGTAAATCCATCCCATCAGTAAGCTTAAGGTGACCGTCGCCCCAATCAGTTCACCGTCATAGGGATGACGCAATGCGGTGACAATTGGCATTAGTAACAGTAAGCTGAATTTCCCCAGTTGCCGCTCTCGCAGAATGGTAAAGCCAATGCCTCCAATCAGCACAATCAACCCAGCGGCGATCGCATCATGTACCACAAAACCCCAGCCGACATTTGTGGTGCCAGCTCCCCGCCCCATCCAGTAGCGCCCCATCACTAGCGCAATCAGCGCGATCACTTCCCAGACAGAACCCGCTGGGAAAAAGGTTCGTGCCAATAGCACTGCGGCAATTCCCTTCCCTGCCTCCGACAGTACGGCCAACACTCCCACCCCTTTGCCGCCATGATAAAAGGCCGCCGACACACTGACGTTGCCCGTGCCTAAAGCGGTAAGCGATCGCTTGCACACAGCCCGAAACACCCAATTAATCAACGGCACCCCGCCCAGGATTGGACAGATCACGAAAATCAATAAAACTCCCCAAACCTGTATCAGTGTCATGGATCGCAGGCAAATTGCTGGAAACGTCCCTTTAGCAAGGGTGTTGATCAGTCCTCATTCTAAACTGAGGCACTTGCTCTCACGCAGGAAAAAAGCGCCCTCCATTGCTGAAGGGCGCTGATGTGAAAGACTATCGATAGCCGTAGCTAGATTTAGCCGTTGATGGCAGGTGCCGTCAGAGCAACAGGAGCCGCTTCGCCAGCTGCCAAGTCGAGCGGGAAGTTGTGAGCGTTACGCTCATGCATTACTTCCATACCCA
>JAYUYI010000290.1:0-4612 GCA_043752545.1 Thermoleptolyngbya sp. | reverse complement strand
CTGCACGGCCACCTTCTCCATCAGCGCCGCCACAGGCATGCCTGCCGCAAACAGTCGAGCTTCAATCTGGCTCATTTGGTTAGCGGTCACCACCACGCGCTGAAGCTGCTCTAATCGATGATTCAAGGGCATTTGTTCAAGGGCTACGGGGAAAACCTATCGACGGAAATAAACCCTCGCATTCATGCCAAAATCGCGCAGATAGCCGTTCCACCGTTCGGCAGCTGCCCGGTCGGCAAAGGGACCGACTCGCACATGGGGTCCCAGAGGTTCATCGCGAGCTTGGACAACACCCGCCATGCTGACGCCTTGCCCTAGCAGCATCACCTGGTTGCTGACATAGTCCAGTTCGCCACTGGCGGTGGGGACAACGACGTAATAGAGACTGGTGCGCGGAGTGGCATAGCTGAGGCGATCGCTATTGGGATTTTGCAAGTCTGGATTTTGCAGGGCTGGATTTTGCAGGGCTGGATAGTCACCAAACGCGGCTTCACTGGAAACGGGAGTCTCGGGCAGGGGAGCCGCCGACAGCTCAGCGGAAGGAAAGTTCGCGGGCTGATAGGCAGTCGTGGCGTATAGCTCCGGCGAGACGGGGACGACATCGGCGGCAATCCCTTGAGCCGTCAGCAACTGCACCTGTTGAGCTGCCGCTTGCTCGTCGCCAAAGACACCCGCCTGAATCACAGCCTGTCCTTTATATTGCTGTAACTGGGCGCTGGGTTCGACCTGCTGCACTTGAGACAGCAGCAGCGGACTATCGCCATTGATTAGCACCATATACAGCGCCGCCCCTAGAGTTGCGGCTGGAGCCACCGCTGGAGTTACCGCTGGAGTTCCCCCTGGAGAGCTAGGCTGATTAAACGAGCCAGGAGCAAGGTATGATTCCCCCGTTGAATCTAGCGGCGGTGGCGGCAACCCATCGACAATCCGTTGAGCCAATACCTGAGGCTGGTGGATGCGATCGCTGGGTGGCTCGACGCCAGCTACGGCGGGACAGATCCCCACGCTCATCCCCACACCCACAGAGACTAAAGCGGTAAACTTGACTGCCCCTGTCAGTAGACCCCGAGAATACGTTAAAACGTTCATTGCGTTAGTTAAACGGTACAAAATCTATGGCAGTTTTTGGGTGCAAGTCTAGCACGCCAGCCCAACTCTGGAACGACTTTTTGCGCCGCTGTTCGTTTATTATCAGCCTCATCCACTCTCACTCAACCTCATTTAATCCCACAGGAGGAGCGATCGCCCCCATGCAGCATAGTCGCATTGGCTCTCAACTTGAGCAATACACCCTAAAGCGGCCTCAGGAAGTGCTGCTCGTCACCGCCATCATCGCCGGTGAAGACGACCAGATCGCAGTGTTCCGAGGCTTCTCCAGTTCATTGATGCGCCCTACCGCCTTTGACCCTGACGTGCCTGTTTTGCCCAACGATGCCACTATTTTGACCATTGACCGGGTCGCTAGCCCCTATGATCCCGAACAGCCGCGCTACATTCAGCAGGGGCTAACCTGGGAAACGATGCAGCCCTTATTAATTGAAATAGGCATCTTATAGCCTCAGCCGCCTCTGACAGGTTCCACTGATGAGACTGATGAGAAATCTGTCAATCGATATTTAGGTTTCTTAAAGTGAAATGCTATGCTCCTTGGTGTGTGATGTGTGGAGTGATTTGTATCATGGTTTTATTGCCTGTTTCTTTTGAGGGTTCGTCTATTTCAACATTAAGTCCAACGTTCAATTCAACGTTAAATTCAACCTTAAAGCCCGCGATCGAAATTGAATTAGGTGTGGGGTTAGAGCTAGAGCCGGAGAGCGCCCTCTGGAATGCTCTAGCGCTGCCAGCAACCCGGCTGTTTGGTACGGATGGTATTCGCGGTCGAGTGGGCGATCTGCTGACGCCCGCGTTGGCCTGCCAGGTTGGGTTTTGGGCAGGGCAGGTGTGGAAGAGCCACCTAGCTAGGTCTGTGGCTGGCCCTGTAGTAATCGGGCAAGATTCACGCAACTCTAGCGATCGCCTTGCCGCTGCTCTAACGACTGGGTTAACGGCTGCCGGGTTAGATGTTTGGAACCTAGGGCTATGTCCCACTCCAGCCGTGGCTCATCTGACCAGTGTTTCGGGGGCTACAGGCGGCGTGATGATTTCCGCCAGCCATAACCCGCCCGAAGATAACGGGATTAAGTTTTTTGCCGCCAATGGTGCCAAGCTGTCAACGCAGCTGCAAGCCGCCATTGAAGCTGCCCTGCGAGGCACAGAAACGATTGCTCGCACTCCCAACAGCAAAGGTCGCTCGTGGCAGCGCACCGAGCTGTTAGGCGACTATGTCGAGTCATTGCATCGCCCGCTGTCCCACGTTAGCCTCGCCGGGATGCGGGTTGTGTTGGATTTGGCCTGGGGTGCCGCCACCAGCTTGGGCGCTCAGGTGTTTCGGCAGATGGGAGCCGACGTGATTTGCCTGCACGATGTCCCTGATGGCGATCGCATCAATGTCCACTGTGGCTCGACCCATCTAGGGGTGCTCAAAGCTGCCGTTCTAGAGCATCAGGCCGATTTGGGGATTGCCTTGGACGGCGACGCCGATCGGGCGCTGGCGGTAGACAACGCAGGGCAGATGATCGACGGCGACTATATTCTCTACTTGTGGGGTAATGCCCTGCGACAGCTCAACCGCCTGCCACACAACACCCTGATTTCGACCGTAATGGCCAACCTGGGGTTTGAGCGGGCATGGCAGCAGCAGGGCGGCAGCTTGATCCGTACGGCGGTGGGCGATCAGTATGTCCATGCCGAAATGGTGGAACGCGGAGCCATGCTGGGCGGCGAGCAATCTGGCCACATTTTGTGTCCTCACTACAGTGTGTCGGGCGATGGCCTGCTGACAGCGCTGCACCTAGCCACCCTGGTAAAACAGTCGGGACAGTCGCTGGCAGAGCTGCGATCGCAAAGCTTTCAAACCTACCCGCAGCTCTTGCGCAATGTGAGAGTTAACGATCGCGATCGCCGTCTCAACTGGCAGGAATGCGAACCCGTACAGCGGGCGATCGCACAGGCCAATGCAGCCATGGGCGACCAAGGGCGGATTTTGGTGCGCGCCTCTGGCACAGAACCGCTCATTCGGGTCATGGTGGAGGCGGTTAGCGCTGAATTGGTAGAGCACTGGACGAGTCATCTGGTGGCCGTAGTAGAACAATACCTGGCCGCTTGAGTTATTTGAATTAGCCCAGGCTAGTTGGCAAGGGAAACAGGCCAAATGTGAAGCGATTGAGCTTCCGTTTGGCGCTGTCTTTTCTTGGCCTTTTTTTTGGCTTTGATTCAGGCTAAATGATAGAGCTGAGGCAGGAGTTGTAGGTATTGAATGGCTGCCAGATTCGTGATCGCCGATGTATCGCTAATGACAATCACAAACGCCCCAATGTCTGTAAATTTTTCAGGTCTAGTTCAAAATCCTCAACATCATAAACGTAGAGGGGAATATGCCGTTGTTTGAGAAGTTGGCGAAAAGCATTGACAGGCATCTCTGCCAAGTTACTGGCATAACCCAACGTTAGGCGACCTGTTTGGAACAGGTGTAAGGCAATTTCTTGACGAAACTCGCTTGGGGTTAGTTGTGAGGCTTGCAGGATCTCATCTGAGATGACAATGCTCATGGCAGGGCTACCACACGTAACTATACTTACTCTCAGGGTAGCCCAAAGTGCGATCGCCGATCTTGTAGGGTGCGTTGCGACAAGCAAACGCACCATCATTCCCGTCGCCTTGGCTGGAGCGATCGCATTGCGAGACGGCAAAGCCGAACGCACTCCCACAGATACTGGAACAGCTACCCCTCTTCATAACGTAGCGGGCTAACGACTAAGCTCACCGGACGCAGATATCGTTGACAACTTAACCGACCAACTCGCGGCATTCCGATGTAGCGAGTTGTTATGGCAGCGTTAACAACCCTTACTCTGGCAGCATAGCCAAAAACTCTTCTGGTAATACTGCGGGGATTGTAGAAGCTACAAAATCAGAGGTATTTCGAGTCACAATAATTTCTACACCTGTGGCATTGGCTGCTTCACTAGTCACAGCGTCTTCAAAATCTGTCATAGAACTTTGCAACGCAGCCCTAACAACCTCATCGGTCACATTAGCAATCTGAAGATTCTGTAATAACCTTGATAAAAGCTCGCGTGCCGTTTCGCTACCAACTTGACGGCGCAAAATATAGAAGATATTTGTCACAGCATGACCAGACACATACCCCTGCACTTGTGGTTGTGTCACCATATTTAATGCCTGTGCAGAGATAACAACAAATGGTTGTCGTTGCGCTAGAACATCAAGCAAAACATCACTGTCAAACAATACTCGCCTCAACTGTACTTCTCCTCCAGATAATCCACATAGGATTCTGTAGGTTCTTGTATTTCTAACTGAACTACTCCAATTAGGCTTTGAGTCCAGGGATTAAGGCCAGCCAAAGAATTGACGTTTGTTTTTGGGGGACTAAGTACCAGCGTTTCCTGTTGGATTGAACTCAACAACGACTGTACTAAATACCAGCGATCGCCAATCGGCAACTGCAATGCCTGATTTTGTAGCTCTTGTAACGTCATCAGCCCTTCCC
>JAYUYI010000289.1:0-1729 GCA_043752545.1 Thermoleptolyngbya sp. | reverse complement strand
AGTTCTCTGGCCTAGAAAGTAAGCTGGGCAACGGTGAGATTAACTTGAAAGAGTTTATTGAAGCGTTGGGCACCTCTAGCCTGTACATCAAGGAGTTCTATACGCCGTATCCCAACACGAAAGTGATTGAGCTAGGCACCAAGCACTTCTTGGGTCGCGCTCCTTTAGACCAAGCCGAAATCCGGAAGTACAACCAGCTGCTGGCCACCCAGGGGTTGAAGGGCTTTATCAGTTCCATGCTGGGTAGTGCTGAGTATGGGCAAGCCTTTGGCGAAGATACGGTGCCGTATAACCGCTATTTAACCCTGCCAGCGGCCAACTACCCCAATAGCCAGAAGCTCTACAATACACTCACCAAGCAAAACAAAGACCTAGTCGTGCCGAGCTTTGATACGCTGAAGCCGAAGATGGATCCAAGCACAATGCCGTTGACCAGTGTGGCGATCGCCGACTTGGCCACCGTATCTAGTCAGCTCAATGCCGCGAAGACCAAAGTTGTTGAGGCGGGTCGGTCGTTCTTGCCAGACAGTAACGGTGAATCGGTTGCAGCAGCGGTTAGTCCAGCTCGACGGAAACCAGCGCGGATCTTTCGGATGAACTCTGAGATGAGCTTGACTGAAACAGCATCAGTCATTAACGCGATCTATGTGCAGGTGATGGGTGTGCTCAACGGTGAGATTCCTAGTGAGTTCCGCCGCAGTGACCTAGAGTGCCAGCTGCAAACTTGCGAAATCTCAGTCCGCGAGTTCGTCAAAACCCTCGCTAGCTCAGAGCTATATGTCCAGCGGTTCTATGCACCGTATCCCCACCCGAAAGTGATTGAATTCCTGTTCCGCACCTTGCTGGGTCGTGCGCCCGCTACGCAGGCAGAAATTCGTCAGTATGACCAACTGTTGGCCGACAGTGGTCTGAGTGCTGCTGTAGCAGCGCTGGTGGACAGCCCTGAGTATGCTCGCTACTTTGGTGACGCTGTGGTGCCCTACAAACGCTTTCCATCTCTGAGTTCTGAGTCCTAAGTCTCAATCATCACTGGATCTGCTCAAGCAGATCCAGTGGAAACAATGTCAGACGTTTGGAGTAGTCCCCGATCACAGGATCGGGGACTTTTTTTGGGGTTTTTAAGACTTAAATCCGTGCGAAACTCAGGATATGCGGTGTTGTGCGTTAGGTAAAGGGTTGAGATGAACGTTTGGGTTGTATTGGCACTAGTGGCGATCGCAGCATACCTATTGGGTTCAATCCCTACGGGCTATTGGGCAGGGCAGCTGTTGAAAGGCATCGACATTCGACAATATGGTTCCAAATCGACCGGAGCCACAAACGCCCTGCGAATTTTGGGACGTGGCCCAGCCATTGTCGTCTTGCTGGTCGATGTCTTCAAGGGGGTCGCTGCGATCGCCCTCACGCGCTGGGTTTATAGCCTGCCCAGTTTGGCCACCAGTGTCCCTCCCACCGTTGCCCAAAATCTCTGGGTAGCGTGGGTGGTGACAGTAGCCGGATTACTGGCGATTTTTGCGCACAGCAAATCAATCTGGATCGGTTTCAAGGGAGGGAAATCTGCTGCAACTGGCTTAGGAGTGCTGTTTGCGCTGGCGTGGCAGGTGGGATTGGGAGCCGCTGCCGTATTTATTTTGGTCTTATTGCTAACGCGAATTGTGTCGCTGGGGTCAATTTTAACGGCGATCGCCGCGCCACTGCTGATGCTGCTGTTCCAACAGCCCCTGCCTTA
>JAYUYI010000288.1:0-1729 GCA_043752545.1 Thermoleptolyngbya sp. | reverse complement strand
ATGACTCGACCGATGCCTCCGACGACAACGGGCACGGCACCCACATTGCCGGCACGATCGCCCAGTCCACCAACAATAATTTTGGGGTGGCGGGCATCGCCTACGAAGCGAGTTTGATGCCGCTGAAAGTGCTCAGCCAGTCGGGTGGGGGCACCGTCACCGATATTGCTGAGGCGATTCGGTTTGCGGCTGACCATGGCGCAGGGGTGATCAACATCAGCCTGGGCGGTAGCGGCGATGCGGCTGTGATGCAAGAGGCGATCGCCTATGCTCACAATAAGGGCGTGGTCATCGTTGCCGCTGCCGGAAATGGCAACAGCAACGCTGCCGCTTTCCCGTCACGCTATCCCAACGTGATTGCCGTGGCGGCGCTAGATGCCAGCGGCGTCAGAGCGCCCTATTCCAACTTTGGGGCCGGTGTAGACATCGCGGCTCCCGGCGGCGTGATTGACGGCGAAAACATGGCGGGCGGTATTCTCCAGCACACCATTGACGACGAAACAGGTGAACCTGTGTTTCGGGCGTTTCAAGGTACCAGCATGGCCGCTCCCCACGTCGCAGCGGTGGCTGCGTTAGTAGAATCAGTCGGCATCAAAGACCCCGACACCGTGACCGCTATTTTGCAAAAATCGGCGCGCGCGGTGCCCGACGATGCCCTCAACCACTATGGCGCGGGGCGGCTGGATGCCGATGCTGCCGTTAAACTGGCACAGCAAGACAACCTAGACGTCAAAGATTTTCTGCGCTGGCTGCGCGATAGCGGCTATTTCAATCTGCGGTTCTGGGTGGATGGGGGTGCCGTGGCGCTGTTGCCCAAACTGGGTATGGTGCTAGGTTCGTACCTGTTGGCGTGGCTACTGCGCCGCTACGTTCCAGTGCTGCGTTTATCTCTAGGAGCAGGTTTAATCGTGGGCAGCAGCGGGCTGTTTCCGTTGAGAGGGTTCTACATTTTTGACTTACCTCAATTTCCGTTTCGGGTGCTGGGCAGTTCTATTGCCGAGTTGGGCGGGGTCATTCAGGGCAGCACGGTGCTCAACCCCATCTTTGCCAGTGTGTTAATTCCCTTCATCTTGGTGGCTTTACTGCTGAGCCATCCCCAGTGGAAATGGGTGGCGATCGGCTGCTGCTTGGGGGTGGCGGCCTGTTTGGCAGTGAACGCAATCGGCTCACCGCAAGTCCTGTGGCTAGGCAGTGGGGCGATCGCCCGTTCATACCTGCTGGTCAACGCGCTGCTGTGTTTTGGCCTAGCCAAGTTAGGCTCGCAAGCCAGCTAATGCCTAGAGTTTTACTGCCCGTTAACATCCACTGTTAATATCCACTTTATTAGCCCCTGAATCTATGCTCTCTCTCCAAGGCACGGTGCAAAAATCTGCGATGGGTGCTGGCACCTGGGCGCTGGTTGCCAGTACGGGCGAAACCTATGAAATCTATCGCGGTGCACCCAAGGAACTGTTGCAACATGGCCTGAAGGTGCAGGTTGAGGGCACTGTCCGTCAAGATGTGATGACGGTGGCGATGATTGGCCCGGTGCTTGACGTGAAACGGTTTGAGGTGATTAGTTAGGTGATTAGTGAATCGCGCTCGATCGCCAGGAATTGCAGGAATTGATCGATTAGCTCGTGTAGTGATCGGGTAGAGTCTAGTTGATACTATTTGTCGATATCACCATTGATTTGAGCCGTCTACCCATGCTTCAGCCTCAGGGAAAAAATCTGTATCGGACTGGCAT
>JAYUYI010000287.1:0-1731 GCA_043752545.1 Thermoleptolyngbya sp. | reverse complement strand
ATTTCTGCTGCCGCGCCTGTGGCGAACCGGGCCGAGAGCACCGCTGTGGCTGGCGGCGGGTCTGGTCGGGCTGGTGGCAGTCCTATATTTTCAGGTGCGATCGCCCCACCCTGATGCGGATGATATCAGCACTGTTCTAGCAGCTCCGGCGCTGGCGGTCAACGGGGCGCAGGCGGCTCCGGCGGTGGAGGTGCAGGGGTTTGTTGAAACGCCGCCTCGCCTAACTCGTAGCCAAAAAATGCAGTTTGAATTAAGTGCCTTTCAGGTGCGGCTGATTGCCGTAGAGGGTCAGGAAGACGGTCAGGAAATCTTTGCCCAACCTGTGAGCGGTCGCGCCTATGCTACGGTGCCGCTGTTGCAGGGGACGGGGCTATATCCGGGGCAGATGGTGAGCGTGCGGGGGGTACTATACGAACCAACGGCGGCAACAAATCCGGGAGGCTTCGATTTTCGGGCATATTTGGCGCAGCAAGGCATGTTTGTCGGCCTGCGGGGGCGGCAGGTGGAGTTTCCGGAAGCGGAGGGGCGATTTGGGCAGGAGCGGACATGGCAGCGATCGCTTTCCTACATCCCGCAACGTTGGCTGTGGCAGATCCGTCAGCGAATTGTGCGGGCGCAGGTGACGGGGCTGGGGGTGCCCGAAGGGCCACTGGTCAGCGCCATGCTGCTGGGTAAAAGTGGCGTGGATGTGCCGCACGAGGTCAAAGATAGTTTCGCCCAAGCTGGCTTAGCCCATGCCTTGGCGGCTTCTGGGTTCCAGGTCTCGCTGTTGATTAGCATCATGGTCAGCCTAACGCGATCGCTCTCTCCCCGAGTGGCGCTGCCGCTGTCGATCAGTGTGCTCTTGCTCTACATTGGCCTCACAGGGTTAGAACCGTCGGTGCTGCGGGCTGGATTAATGGGCTTTGCGGTGCTGCTCTCAATGATGCTAGAGCGCCAGGTCAATTCATTGGGCGCACTGATTTTGGCGGCGACGGTGCTGCTGCTGTGGAATCCAATTTGGATCTGGAATTTGGGATTTCAGCTGAGCTTTTTGGCGACGCTGGGGCTGCTGGTCACGGCTCCTGTGCTAACAAAATGGCTGGACTGGATGCCGACGGCGATCGCGTCCCTACTCGCGGTACCGCTGGCCGCTTACATTTGGACGTTGCCATTGCAGCTGTTTGTGTTTGGCGTCGTTTCGCCCTACAGCATTGGGCTTAATGTGCTGACGGCGCTGCTAATTACGCTGATTAGTTTGGGGAGCGGGGTGACGGCACTGGTGGCGCTGATGGCTCCTGCCGCTGGGGCGCTGCTCTCAGGGCTACTCTATTTTCCGGCGCATGTGCTGATCCAAATGGCAGCGGTGACCAACCAGCTACCGGGCAGCAGTTTTGCCACCGGAACGATTCAAGCCAGTCAGGCGATCGCCCTTTATCTGCTGTTTGTGCTGGTTTGGTGGCGGCCTCGGCTCCAGCGGCGTTGGTGGATGGTGGGCATCATCTGTATTGGCTTAATCGCAATTCCGGCAGGGTCGCAGGCGGCGACGACGGTTAAGGTGACCGTGCTGGCCACTGCCGAACAGCCGATGTTGGTGGTACAAAACAAAGGCGAAGTCGGGCTAATTGGCAACAGCAGTGAATCAGATGTGACTTTCACGCTGCTGCCCTTTCTGCGCCAGCGCGGCATCAATCAAATTAACTGGGCGATCGCCCCCAAGCTCGACGCCAATGCTACAGCGGGCTGGTACCG
>JAYUYI010000286.1:0-1731 GCA_043752545.1 Thermoleptolyngbya sp. | reverse complement strand
CGCCGCCTGCCCCACCGCCTGCCCCACTGCTGCCAATCCACTTTGCCGCAGTCCCCAACCCGTGGACAACACCTGCCAAGCCTCATTTACCCCTACTTCCCGCACTATCTGTCCGTCTTGGTAGACAGGACGAAACGAAAATCCATCATTCATCACAACTGTTCCGTCTTCTAATAGGACTGAGCCGTTTTGATCAACCTCTGGAACAGTTAGAGGATTTTTCTCAGGGGAGGAAGGAACTCGTTGTTTTTGACACAACCCCTCAAGATTAACTGTTCGACCAAAGCGATCGCGGATATAGCAGAAGGGAGCGTCTCCCGTTAGGCCAGCCAATGGAAGGGCAGTTAGGGATAGGAGTGCAAAAAAACCAGACAGAAAGATGTATTTTCGTTGCATAGCTACCTCCAGATTTTCAACCTTTCATTCCAAGTAGTGTGCAAATCTCAGGGTAGTCTCATGATGAAAATACACTTAAAAAAACAATTACATCCGCTCTAACACCTGAATGCCCAACAGCGACAAGCCTAGCCGGATGGTGCGAGCCATCAGGTCGGCCAGCACTAGGCGCGAGGTGCGCTGGGGTTCTTCGGCTTGCAAGATTGGGCAGCGGTCGTAGAACTGGTTGAATTTTTTGCTCAGTTCAAACAAATATTCACACAGTCGATTGGGCAACAGATCGGCGGCGACGGAGTCTAGCACCTCGTCGAACTGAAGCAGGTATTTGGACAGGGCTAACTCGGTTTCATCCTGAAGCAAAATGGGACAATCGGCTCCGAGGGCGCTGAAGTCGATGCCCCCTTTGCGGCTAATGCCCTGCACCCGGACGTAGGCATAGAGCATGTAGGGGGCGGTGTTGCCCTGTAGTGCCAGCATTTTGTCGTAGCTGAAGACGTAGTTGCTGGTGCGGTTTTGGCTGAGGTCGGCATATTTGACGGCACCCATGCCAACGATTTGAGCCACGTTGGCAATAAAGTCCTCTGTCTCAACCCGCTCTTCTTCGACCAGACGGGTTTCCAGATCGGCACGGGCACGGGCGATCGCCTCCACCAGCAAATCTTGCAGCCGCGCCGCTTCCCCAGAGCGACTCTTCAGCTTTTTGCCATCTTCGCCCAAAATGCTGCCCAGCGGCGTATGCACAAACTCGACATCGCCCGTAATCCAACCAGCGCGCCGCCCCACCTGAAAAATTTGGGCGAAGTGGTTAATCTGCTCGGCTCCGACTGGGTAGATCACTCGCTGTACTCGATCAACGTTTACCCGGTAGCGAATTGCCGCCAAATCGGTCGTAGCGTAGTTATAGCCGCCGTCCGTTTTCTGCACAATCAGCGGCAGCGGCTTGCCTTCCTTATTGGTAAAGCCGTCCAAAAACACGCACTGCGCGCCACTATCTTCGACCAGCAGCCCCAGCCGCTGCAGTTCGACCAGCACATCGGCCAAAAACGGATTATAAAACGACTCGCCCCGCTCTTTAATTAACGACGACAGACCCATGACATCGAACAGCTTGCGGTTGGTGCGGTTCGACAGATCGCAGACAATTTTCCACGCCTGAATCGTTTCTGGATCTCCGGCCTGGAGCTGCACGACTGAGGTGCGGGCGATCGCCTGAAACGCCTCATCTCCATCAAACCGCTGTTTGGCCTGACGGTAAAACATAGCCAGATCAGCTAGGTCTAACGACCCAGTCGTCAGCGCTTCGGGGTAGGCTTCGCGCAGGTAGGCAATTAACAT
>JAYUYI010000285.1:0-1732 GCA_043752545.1 Thermoleptolyngbya sp. | reverse complement strand
TGCTGCACGCCCCTAACCGCAGCCAAACCGATTCGTTTCCGGGAGGGGCGATCGCCACCGTCGAAGGCGATTGGATCAAACTTGTATCTGAGCCAAATCCACTGCCCTGACAAATGGATAACGGCGGCATGACAATAGCATGACCACTATGGATCGCGGATTAAATAAATTATTAGGATGGGCATCTTACCCGTCCGGACGGGCAAGATGCCCATCCCACAAGAATTACAGTTATTTAGTTCATGTTCCTATGCAGCCGGTTGACAGCTCACAACCCCTTCTTTTTGGGTGTTGGCGTCGGGATCACTGCCCATGGCTCGAACTGTCATGGTCGGTTCATAGCCGGGGTAGCACCGCACTAGCACTGTGTCGCCAGCGCGAGTCATATACAGGACGCTAATCGGTCTGCCGCCCAACACGGCGGGTACAAGGTTGGGCGGGGCAGCAGCAGTGGCCACAACGACAGGCTGGTTAAGCATCGCTGGGTCTATCATTGCAGATGCCATTGGCTTTGCCCCTAAAGACTGCAAGCAGATTAGTGCGATCGCTGTAATGGCAGCTAGTCCAGCGGATAGTTTAGTAGGTAGCTTAAAAGATGGTTTGAACATAGTCTGACTTTTATTTTGCTTGGTGTTAGTGCGTAAATTTTAAGTTTATAGCGTTTGTGCTGAGTGACCTGTGAGTTTTTAATAGGTTTGGATGAATTATTTGGATGAATTATTTGGATGAACTACTTAGAGGAACCCATGTCAGTGTCAGACCAGTCCGATTCAATTACGCTCCAGGTCAACGGCGAATCTCGCACCTGTGTATCTACTACCCTGCCCCAGTTTTTGCAGCAGATCGGCATGAACCCCCGCTTGGTGGCGGTGGAATATAACGGCGAAATTTTACACCGCCAATTTTGGGACGAGACCGTGATAGTAGAGGGCGATCGCCTCGAAATTGTCACCATTGTGGGAGGTGGGTAAGCCCATTGGTACGGTCATCCCCCTCAAATCTACCCCTAGCGCCCTCGCCTTGATCGATAAGACACTGTAAATTAATAAATATAGTTCACTGTGTAACGTTTAATTAAGCCCAATTTACGGACTTGAACGGAGCCACAGTTCGCACATAGGGACAGGCTTATGCTCAAAATGCTCGTTCAGTTAGTCAAGCCTTTGGTAAAACCGTTGATGGTCTTTGCCCTAGTGGCAACTTTGATCTTCAGCAATGCCAGCGATGCGCTAGCCGCTGGCCGAGGTGGTGGCAGGATTGGCGGCGGCAGCTTCAGAATGCCCGCGCGCACCTCCATGCCCAGTCGCGCCCCTTCCAGCTATGGCGGTGGCGGCTACGGTGGCGGCTACGGTGGCGGCTATGGCGGTGGTGGGTTTGGTTTCCCGCTGGTCTGGGGACCTACTTTTTTTGTCGGCGGTGGCTTTGGTGGATTGTTCAGTATCTTGATTTTCCTCTCCATTGCATCTTTTATCGTCCGCAGCTTCCGCAACTCGGGCGAAACCGAAGACTATGGCTACACCACACCCAATATCTCTATTGCTAAGGTGCAGGTTGGCCTATTAGCCAGCGCCCGTGACCTCCAATCCGACCTGCAACGCCTGGGAGAAACCGCCAACACGGGTTCTACAGAGGGTCTCACTCAGGTTTTACAAGAAACCACGCTGTCGCTGCTGCGCCATCCTGAGTATTGGGTTTATGGTGGCACAGAGGTAAGTCAAGCTGGCTTGACCTC
>JAYUYI010000284.1:0-4622 GCA_043752545.1 Thermoleptolyngbya sp. | reverse complement strand
GAGCGCCAGCCCAGTTGGCTTGCTTCACCACCGCTACATCCGTCATCCCATACTTCGCAAAAAAGCCCTTCTCTTTAGCAATAATTAGCGGTGCTGATTCCACAATCGGCAAATAGCCCAATGTGGCTTTCGTTACTTCAGGGGCATCACCTGCTGCAACCGGGCTAGGTGCAGGAGACTGAGCGGCGGTATCGGTTGCAGGGGGCTGCGTGCAGCCTTTTAGCAATACCGCACCCGCTGCCGTTGTCCCAGCAGAAACCAAAAACTTACGACGGGTAAACCTAGAAAAATCGGACATAGAAACTCCTTGCAGCTTGCTAGACAAACAACTGCGAATCAGAATACGATTGACTGAACTGATGACTAAACTGATAACGGCCTAAATGAATGACCAACCAAGCTAGGGAGGCTTGCCGATCACTCCCCGTTGGCGTCGAAACGCTGACCGGGAAGAGGACAGGTTTGTTAAATAAACCTGAAGCTTGTTTACTTGATACCAAGTGTATCGCTGTTCAAGTCATATGTATATACTTAAGTCGATGATTTTCTAAAAGACTATCGAATAACATCTATAAGCAATTAGCTATCATTCCTACTGTTTTATCTCTATGGTTCTCCAGAAGGCTTGATTTTCGCTGCGTTTGTGCGTTCTTAATATCTAGTGGGTAAGTCTTGGGATAAACTTTAAGCTGTTGTGATTGAAGCTAGAGCAAAGCCGTGGCGACCGATGAACAGCTATCGATGTTTTCCCCGGTTGAGACCATGGGACTGCAACAGCTAGCGTTGCCAACGGAGTCGGTCACCATTAGTCGAACAGCGTTAGTCGAATGGAAGCAGCGGATTTTTGCCTATCAAACTCGCGTTAGATCGGAGCGATCGCCACAGCAAGATACTCTATTTGAACTAACGGTCTACTCAGTTACGAACTCACCTGAGCCTAGCAGCATTGACCCGTTCAGCTTGCCACCGCAGAACAGCGAGTTTTGGCGCTGGAAAACTTACGACCCGGGCTGTGCGGCTCTCTATTTTGTGATTGATCACGAGCTGCCTATTCTGCTTTATGTGGGTGAAACGGTGAAGTCGAATCAACGCTGGAAAGGCGAGCATGACTGTAAACGCTACCTTCAGCAGTATGTCAGCGCCCACCGCCCGCATCAGTTGCCTGTTGCGGTCAATATTGGGTTTTGGCCAAAAGCACCCCAGGGCACCCGACCTCGCCAACAGCTAGAATCGGCGCTAATCGACAAGTGGCGATCGCCTTTTAATAAGGAAAACTGGAGCTTTTGGGGCACTCCCTTTGTGGGCGGCAAGCTGCCCTGAGCGCGTGATCTAAACGGGTGAGGGCGATCGCCTCGCGCGCAGATCTACGCGTTTGCCAATAGTTAGAGTCGAGAAAACCTAATACTCAAACAAACCACTGTCTTCTCTAGAGCATCTAGGATTGGAGTAAAGCTCCGATTTTTTGACTTCCAGCTTCGACTTAAGCGTTTAAGAGTATTTATGTTCGCACAACTTTCTGAACAGCGGATGCATTGGGTTCGCTGGATCTTGACGGGCGCATGGCTGCTAATTATTGCATCACTGTTTTACGACCCCTGGAGTCCAGCCCTAACTGAACCCGATCATCCCTGGAGCCCATTACGGTTGTCGAATACCTGTGTTCAGGTGCAAGGAGAATGCTTGATAGAACAAGTGTACCCACTAGGGACTACCCTGTTCTGGGGCGCAGTTGTGCCATCGGCAATTTTTATTTTGCTAATATTTGGGCACGAGATTTGGCGACGGATCTGCCCACTCTCATTCTTATCACAAATTCCGCGCGCCTTGGGCTGGCAGCGGCAGTTTAAGCGAGAAAATGCCAAGACGGGTAAAGTCCGCTATGAGCTAGCAAAAGTAAAATCTGATTCGTGGTTAGGTCAGCACTACGCCTCCATTCAGTTTAGCTGGCTGTTTGTGGGGCTGTGCGGTCGAATTTTATTTTTCAATGCCGATCGGGTCGTGCTGGCCTGCTGGCTGCTGTTCACAATCGCCGCCGCCATCTGGGTGGGTTACCTCTACGGTGGCAAGTCTTGGTGTCACTATTTTTGTCCCATGGCTCCAGTGCAGCAGATCTACAGTGAACCGGGCGGCTTGTTCAGCAGCAAAGCCCATACTGGCGATCAAACGATTACCCAATCGATGTGTCGAATTGTGCTGCCCGATGGCAAAGAGCAAAGTGCCTGCGTCGCCTGTCAAAATCCTTGTATTGATATTGATGCTGAGCGGACGTATTGGGACGGGTTAAACAAACCTAAAGTATCTTTTTTACGCTACGGCTACGTGGGTTTAGTGATTGGCTATTTTGTTTACTATTATCTGTATGCAGGCGATTGGGAGTATTACTTTTCGGGGGCTTGGGCAAGACAGCCCGACCAGTTAGCGTCGCTGTTTAGCCCTGGCTTGTATTTATTTGGACAATCCATTAACGTTCCTAAACTGTTTGCGGTACCGCTTACCCTCGGCGGGTTTACGCTGCTGGGCTACTGGGCAGGTCGAGCCTTAGAAAAACGAGCAAAAGCCTACAGTCATCGGCATCATCCCACGCTATCGTCAGGCGTCATCCGGCACCGGATCTTTACGGTCTGCACGTTTACTATCTTCAATATCTTCTTTATTTTTGGCGGTCGTCCTCTAATTCAACTGTTACCCATCTGGGTGCAATATACCTATGACTTGGGACTGGTGTTGCTCAGCACGCTGTGGCTATACAAAACCTGGCGGCGTAGCCCTGATCTATATTCACGGGAAAATCTGGCCAATCGTTTCCGTAAGCAGCTAGAGAAATTGCAGTTCAACGTGTCGCAGTTTTTGGATGGGCGATCGCTGGGTGATTTAAATATCCATGAGGTCTATGTTCTGGCAAAAGTGCTGCCAGGGTTTACCAAAGAGAATCGACACCAAGCGTATAAAGGAGTGGTGCGAGAAGCCTTAGAAGAGGGGTATGTGAACTACTCCAGCAGTTTGGATGTGCTGCAACAAATGCGGCAAGAATTGGGGATTACCGATGACGAGCACCGCGACGTGCTAGAAGAACTGGGGATTGAAGATCCAGAATTGCTCAACCCTGACCGTCAGCGCAGCCTAGAGAACCAAGTTCGGTTGAGTGGTTACCGCAAATCGTTAGAGCGCTTAATGCTATTGCAAAAGCAACAGCTTGAGAGCGCCACTATTGACCAGCTTGTACAACAAAATCCTGCCAAAATTCAGGCTCTCAGGCAGCGATATTCGATCACAGTTCAAGAAGAAGCCTGGATTTTGAGTGGGTTCGCCCCTGATGCAGGCAGCGTCCGCAGAGCAGAATTTTTGTTGGCGCAATTGCCTGCTCTAATTGCTTGTTATCGAGCCTTAAACCAGCCTCTCGTGCGAGAACACCGCGCAGTGCTAATGCTGTTGAGAGAAAGTGTCCATCACAAAAAAGAGCTGATGGTGCGAACGATTTTGGCAACGTTAGCGTCCCTCCAGCACAATCCAATTACTGCCGAATTAGCCCAGCAGCTAGGACAACTGGCACCCACCGTCTTGGTAGACTTGCTGGAAACTGAAGACTGGAGCGATCGCCTGCCTCCAGAGATTTTCTCCTGCCTAGTTCAGCCTCTAACTAAGTCTCTACTTTGCCCCCTAGACACCCCTGCGGAAGAGATTCAGGGTCATCTAGAAACCCTACTGCATGACCAAAACCCACTGATCCAAACCGCTTGTCTCTATATTATTGCCCAGCTTGATCCACTCCACGGTAAAGCCCTCGCGCGCGATCGCCGCACCGACTCGCATGCGCCATTGCTTAGAGAAACCGCAGAGCTGCTGCTAGCCAGCACCAATTCTCACGCGCCTTTAACGATCTTTCCCACCCTAGAGAAACTGGTTTACTTGTTTAATAGTGACTTCTTCCATCGGATGCATTCCGAAACGTTAATTGCTCTAGCCAAGCATGCCGAGGTGCGCACCTACACAGTCGGTGACGTGATTACTGAGGTAGGCGATACTTGCCGAGAACTGCTTCTGTTGATCGACGGCAGCGCTAATATTCATCTGCGTTTGAATGAGGGCGATGTGCGCGTGGAAAGTCTGCGGTCAGGGCAAACGCTAGACGAGCTAGACGTGCTGGCTCACACTCATTCCAACAATACAATCGTGGCCAATAGTGAATCTACCCGAATTTTGGCCATTCCTGTGGATGCCTTTGACGGGTTGCTAGAGCTAGATCACGATTTTGCCCGTCGGGTTCTAGAGCTAGAAAGTCGGCAACTGCAACGATTTATGCGATCGCTACAGCCACTCTAACTAGTTGATCAAGCTGGGGGAAGGGGCGATCGCCTGGGGGCCTGCCAACTGTGCTGCAAAATGGGTCTTGAAACAAAGGATTTGCTCGCTCTGTTTCTAAAGCCCGCAGTGCCGCCATTAGGTTAGCGGACAGGGAAACACAATCGGCAATCGGCGCTGCATGGTGTGTTTCAGCGTGCGTTTTACCCCTTAACCAAAACGTTTTGGTTAGCTTGTTTGACTTTTCTGGCTCTCGTTGGCCAAACCCATGATACAATCAAACTATACCTTTTGGTTATTCAACCTATGCCAAGAGTTAACTT
>JAYUYI010000283.1:0-4624 GCA_043752545.1 Thermoleptolyngbya sp. | reverse complement strand
TTCAAGATCCGATAGAACAGCCAATTTTGACGGGGCGCGATGCGGCAGAACATCCCACCTTTGCCACAGGCACCCTGGCCGGACACGACATCTTGTTCAAACGCTCGATGCCGGGGCCGCATCTGCATGCCCACCGCGACTATTGGACGGGTGTGATGCCAATTCCCACGCCCTACCTGGGGGCACCCAAACCCGAGGGCGGCAAGCCGGGGCAGGGTGCCGATGAAGACTGGTGGATTACAGCTTGGTCACCGGAATCGATTCCCAAGCGGGGCAAGTATGTCGTCTGTGTGCCCGGTTTGGTGCGCTGTTTCCGGATTAAGGAAGGCTCGACTTGGAGCAACCTAGGGGCACGACGAGACGATGGCCAGCTTCTGGTGGAACCGGCGCTGAAGGATTTGGCGATTTCGGATACGCTGGTGGCCGGAGAAACGCTGCAAATGCAGATGGTGCCGCGCGATTTGCCGCCCGAGCCGCTGCCGCCTGAGCTAAGTCTGACGGGGCTGAAGGTGCTGGTAGATGGCTATAACCTACAGCTAACCACCGGGACAGGCATTCGCACCTATGCGGTCAACTTGATCCGGGCGCTGACCTCAATGGGGGTAGATGTGGATGTTTTGCTCAGCCGCAACAGCAGCAAAGACGACCCGATTTTGGATGAAGTGCTGTTTTTTGACGACCAAGACGGCCCCAAAAATCGGTATTTTGAAATTTTTGGGTTACTCAAGGGAATTGCGCGATCCTCTATTCCAGCGTTTTACCAGGCGTGGCGGCGGCAATCGATGGGTGAGGTAGTGCTGAAGCAGGGCAAATTTAGCGAAGACTTTATCCAGATTGCTCAGTCCTATAACCTGCCTCAGTGCTACAAAGTGGCCGATGCCGCGTTTAGCCTGCTGGGTCGCGTGACTGATATTTCGATTCCCGAAAAAATCGATATCTGGCATGCCACGTTTCCGCTGCCTGTGCGGATTCCAGGAGCCAAGAAAATTACCACCATTCACGATTTAATTCCCCTGCGGTTGCCCTACACCACGCTCGATAACAAAAAAGATTTCTATGGCAAGGTGCGCTCCTCACTCAAAGATTCTGCCATTACGATCGCCGTTTCAGAACATACCAAAACCGACCTGCTCACCTATTTTGACGCCGATCCCGACAAAATTTTGGTGACCTATCAGCCCGTGAATATCAAGCCCCTGAGCGCCAGTTCTGACGAGATTGATCTCTACCTCCAGCGCTATCGACTCAGCTACCAAAACTATCTGCTGTTTGTGGGGGCGATCGAGCCGAAAAAGAATGTGGGACGGTTACTAGAAGCATACGCGGCCTTAGATACCGACATGCCCCTGGTGCTGGTTGGCAAAAAAGCGTGGTCTTACGAAGATGAACTAGCTCGGATGGCGTACCTGTTTGACCGCGATGCCAAACGAGAAGTGAAGCTGCTGGAATATGTTCCGGCGGATAGCCTACGATATTTGTATCAGGGTGCCTACTGTTTTGTGTTTCCTTCGTTGTATGAAGGGTTTGGCCTGCCACCTGTAGAAGCGATGACCATGGGCTGTCCGGTGATCACGTCCAACACCTCGTGCTTGCCAGAAGTGTGTGGGCCAGCAGCACTCTATGTCAACCCCTACGACGTGACGGATATTCAGCGCAAACTGGAGAAAATGCTAGGCGATCGCCCCCTGCGAGATCAGCTGGCCAAAACAGGAAAACAGGTAGCTCAATCCTTTACCCCAGAAAATTATCTCAAGCGGTTACATGGCGCATATGCTAAGGCCATCGGTTAGGCTGAGAAGGGTCAGGGGAGACTGCCTCCGCCAAGATTTAGTTGTTCTGGAAAGGTGACGTGCTTTCCCCATCCTGTTCTTACTCTCCCCACCATGACTGAGACTCCTTCCTCTGGAATCATGTTGGCTCTGTTTTCGTTAGCCAATCGTCAAGGCGACCTGACAACTCAGGTCAAAGACCTGCCGGATGACCAGTTTTCTGACCTGCTCGACCAAATTACCGATGAATTTGGCCACTGTCTGCGGGCAATTGACCTAATTAACAACGATGCTCTAGAAACCATGCTAGAGCAGCTACTAGCCGCTTTCACGCTCAAAATCGGCCAAATCTTGCAAGCCGATCGCACCACTATTTTTTTGGTGGATGAGGAGCGCGAAATGCTGTGGTCTAAAGTCGCTCAAGGGCAAAGCGATCGCCAACTTGACGAACTGCGTCTGCCGCTCAATGGCGGTATCGCGGGTCACGTGGCCACCACGGGAACCAGCCTCAACATTCCCGACGCCTATGCCAATCATCTGTTTAACCCCGAGATCGATCGCCAAACGGGCTATGTGACGCGCAATATCCTCTGCATGCCGATCTTTGATACGCAGCAGCAGGTAGTAGCCGTGGCGCAACTGTTGAACAAGCAGGGTGAAACGCCCTTCGATGCCCAAGATGAAGCGAAGTTTCGCAACTTTGCCGCTTCAATGGGCATCATTTTAGAAAGCTGTAATTCTTTCTACATTGCAGCGCGCAACCAGCGAGGCGCGGTGGCCTTGCTCAAAGCAACGGCCTGTCTGGCTCAAAGTCTAGATTTAGAAAAAACCCTCCAAGCTGTGATGGAGGAAGCCCGCAACCTGATGCAGGCCGATCGCAGCACTCTATTTTTGCTCGATCGCGACCAGGGTGAACTGTGGTCAAAGGTAACTAAAGCCGACGGCAAAACCATTATAGAAATTCGCTTTCCCATGAATCGAGGGATTGCGGGGTTTGTGGCGTCTACCGGGCAGGTGGTCAATATTCCCAATGCCTACGACGATCCCCGGTTTGATCCCACCACCGATAATCTCACGGGCTACCGCACCCGCACCATTCTCTGTATGCCCGTCTACAACTCCGAGGAAAAGCTGATTGGCGTAACCCAGCTAATCAATAAATATCAGGGTGGCTTCAACAATTCTGATGAAGAGTTCATGCGGGCGTTTAATATTCAGGCCGGCATTGCCCTAGAAAATGCTCAACTATTCGAGCGGGTTTTGCTAGAAAAACAGTATCAGAAAGATATTTTGCAAAGTCTTTCCGATGCGGTGATTTCAACCGATTTGCAGGGCAAAATCGTCACCATTAACGATGCGGCGCTACAGCTTTTGGGGTGTTCACTCAGCCGGGACGATACTCTGCAGCAGCAGCTTTGGAGCCAAAACCTGGTTGGTCAACTGGTGTGGGAGGTGATCCCGATCGAAAATCTGCGGATGCGATTGGAAGATAGTTTGAAAACAGGCGCACGTCATTATGTGCCTGAACAAAGTTTGACGGCGTCTATCTGGGAAGGCTATGAAGCTGAACTTTTAGCTCAGCCAGCCACTGGACATGCTGAAGCAGAGCGGTTGCCCAGCGCTGAGTTAGACGCTCAGCGATCTGGTTCGAAAGACCTAATTCGGATGTTGCTAATTCGCGATCGCCACCACCTTGATCGGTATCTACCCTGGTATGGACGTGATCTCGAAGACGCTGCTGAGCCACTGACTCTGACGCTACCTGTTCTCGAGACTGCTCCTGATTCCCATCTGGCTCAAATTCGCGAAATTGAACGCAGTATCAATCTGACGGTTAATCCGCTGACTAATCCTGAGGGAACGGTACGCGGCGGTTTAGTCGTTTTAGAAGATATTAGCCAAGAAAAACGGATGAAAGCCACCATGTACCGCTATATGACTCCGGGTGTCGCAGAGCGAGTCATGGCTCTAGGGGACGATGCGCTGATGGTGGGTGAACGCAAAGATGTAACCATTTTGTTCTCCGACATTAGAGGCTACACGGCGCTCACCGAGAGGATGGAAGCGGCGGAAGTGGTGTCCCTACTCAACGACTATTTCGAAACGATGGTCGAAGCGGTGTTTAATTTTGAGGGCACATTAGACAAGTTCATTGGGGATGCCCTAATGGCAGTTTTTGGGGCACCGTTGCCGTTAGAAAACCATGCCTGGATGTCGGTGCAGTCAGCCTTAGACATGCGGCGACGGCTAGCAGAATTTAACGATCGTCGTCGCATCGCATCTCAATCTACAATCCGGATTGGTATTGGGATCAGTTCCGGTGCAGTTGTGTCAGGCAATATCGGTTCCCAAAAGCGCATGGACTATACAGTGATTGGCAATGGGGTCGATATTAGTTCGCGGTTAGAGGGTGTAACGAAGGAATACGGCTGTGACATTATTTTGAGCGAATTCACCTACAATCTATGCTGTGAACAGGTGTGGGTGCGCGAACTCGACTGCATTCGAGTCAAGGGAAAAAGCCGACCCATCAATATTTATGAATTAATTGGCGATCGCCGCGATTCCCTTGAACCTAAAACTTACGAATTTTTGGAACTCTATGCAGCAGGCCGTGCCGCCTATTCCAGCATGCATTTTCTCCAGGCCCTGCGCTACTTCCAATCAGCCCAGCACTTGCGTCCTGGCGATCGCGCTGTCACCGTCCACCTACAGCGATCGCAAGAGTACCTCCTCACCCCTCCACCTGAAAACTGGGATGGCGTTCATACCATGGTGACAAAGTAGATCTTGATCTGTGGAACAAAGGGTCTATGGGACAAAGAAGGGGGGGTGGCGAAACCCCCCCCCCCAAA
>JAYUYI010000282.1:0-1734 GCA_043752545.1 Thermoleptolyngbya sp. | reverse complement strand
AGGGTGGCTAGTGGAGTGATAAACTGCCCCTACCCCTCCGAACTGTGTTAGCAGTTTTAAGAGTTAGTCGCCTAGGACTGTGTCCAGCAGTTTCCAGGTGACGCTTTGAATTACGGATATTTGCTTGTACTGAAGAAATGACCCTACTGGAGAATTGAACGTTTGGCAAGCGTATTTTGCTATGGGTTTATGGGGTTGGGTCTTTGGGGCGTTGGCTTGCCTGCGCCGAGTGCGTATCGCAGATTTGGGTGCAATACTTCTCGGGTAAACGATATAACTTTACTGTGAAGATGCGATTCATTGTGTCTTGTTGGTAAAGGCGCAATTGATCGTATCTTTACGAGTATCCAATCAAGATGTTGATGCTGCTTTACCTCTGTTAGGATTCATCTGTCATGGCACCGAGTTTCGACATCAGCTTTCCCAATGGCACTACTGCAACGGCGATTCGTGTAGAAACAGGGGTCGATCTAGATGGGGTTTTGCATAGTCTCGGGTTGGACGAGGCGCGCCCAGTGCTGGTGGTGGTAGGGGGAGCGGGCAAGCTCAATGACGACGATCGAGCTAGAGTGCGATCGCTATTCGTCAGGGTGCTAGCCCCGCTGGCTCAAACCCTGAATGCGGTGGTGGTTGACGGTGGCACCGATGCTGGCGTCATGCAAATGATGGGGCGAGCGCGGTGCAAAACCCGATCGACGTTTCCACTGGTCGGCGTTGCTCCGGTGGGGACAGCTGGCTTACCCGGTCAACCCCTGCCCCACCCCGATGGCGCATTTCTAGAGCCACATCACACGCATTTTGTCCTGGTTCCCGGCAATTATTGGGGAGATGAATCGATCTGGATTGCCCAACTTGCCAGTGCGATCGCTGACGATTCGCCCTCGGTGACGGTGCTCATTAATGGCGGTGAAGCCACCTGGAACGATGCCTCCGAGAACATCCAAGAAGGTCGCCCGCTGCTGGTGATTGCCGGCAGCGGGCGCACTGCCGATGCGCTAGCCACCGCTTTAGATGGCAAAGTCACCGATGAACGCGCCCGCCGCATTGTGGGGTCTGGATTACTAAAATCGATCGATTTGCGCAGCTCCGATGATTTGGCGAGAGTGATTCGCGAAACCCTATCGCGCTAAGCCTAGTTTGATTTTTTGTAACTACTCAGGCGATAAACAGCCCTCATCCCCTATCCCCTTCTCCCTACTGGGGAGAAGGGGAACCGAACCAGTTCAAAGTCCCTCTCCCCACTTGGGAGAGGGATTTAGGGTGAGGGCAGACTGAGTAGTTACGATTTTTTTAGCTTGATTCAAGCGCAAATCGCTATAAAATTCAGGTAAGGTTTAATCTGTTACCAGTCTCTACCCCCCTATCCCAGGGTCGCACAATGGCAAAGCCAGATCCGTATCGTGAGTTTTTGCAACAAGACTTTAGCGCACTTTTTGAAGCGCTAGGACTGAAAGAAACCCAGAAACACTACTTGCGATCGCGCTGGTTAGAGCAAGTGCTGTGGATGGAGTCGAAAGCCGTAAAGAGTCGTGACTCATACTATCGGCTGCGCTTATTAACGATCATCGGCGGAGTAATCGTTCCGATTTTGGTCAGCCTAGGCAGCGTCAATACCGATGATCGCAGACTGACGGATGGCATTCGCTGGGCGACAATTGGCCTCAGTGCGATCGTAGCGGCTTCCGCTGCGGTCGAAGAGTTTTTTCACTATGGCGAACGCTGGCAGCACTATCG
>JAYUYI010000281.1:0-1736 GCA_043752545.1 Thermoleptolyngbya sp. | reverse complement strand
ATCGCGGTGCGCGACAACCCCGAAGCCAACGCCCTCCTCACCGCTTGTATTCTCTGCAATGACTCTATTTTGCAAAAAGAAAATGGGGAGTGGATGATCCTGGGTGATCCCACAGAAGGGGCGCTGCTGGTGGCCGCTACCAAGTCTGGACTAGAACGACATCAGCTCAACGATCAGCTGCGGCGCATTGCCGAATTTCCCTTTTCCTCCGAACGCAAGCGCATGAGCGTCATCGTCAAAGATGAATCGGGCAGTCAGACCGATGAATTTATTCCCCACTCACTCTTGCCCACTCCCTATTCCCTGTTTTGCAAAGGGTCGCCAGAGCTGGTGCTAGAGCGGTGTCAGCTTGTTTCGGTTGAAGGCCGCTCCGTACCCCTCACATACGATTGGCGACACCAGATTTTAGAGCAAAATAATCAGCTGGCGAGCAAGGGGCTACGGGTGCTGGGGTTTGCCTGCAAGCCGTTAGACGGGGTGCCGCCCGAAGGGTCGGATGAACAAACCGAACGCAATTTGATTTGGCTGGGACTGGTGGATATGCTCGATGCCCCCCGCCCTGAAGTGCGTGATGCAGTGGCACGATGCCGCTCTGCCGGGATTCGCCCGATCATGATTACGGGCGATCACCAGCTGACGGCACAGGCGATCGCCGAAGACTTGGGCATTGCTCAGCCTGGTGATGCAGTGTTGACCGGGCGTGACCTAGAGCTATTTAGCCCGCAAGAGTTTGAAGAACAGGTCGAGCGGGTCAGCATTTTTGCCCGCGTCGCCCCCGAACACAAGCTCAAAATTGTGCAGGCGCTCCAGCGCAACAACAGAATTGTGGCGATGACCGGCGATGGGGTGAACGATGCCCCCGCGCTCAAACAGGCCGATATTGGCATTGCCATGGGTATTACGGGCACCGATGTTAGTAAAGAAGCCAGCGATATGGTGCTATTGGATGACAACTTTGCCACCATTGTCGCAGCGGTAGAAGAAGGCCGCGTGGTGTATACCAACATCCGGCGGTTTATTAAATACATTCTGGGTTCCAACATTGGCGAAGTGATTACCATTGCCGCCTCCCCGATTTTGGCGCTGGGCGGTGTCCCGCTGACCCCGCTACAAATTTTGTGGATGAACTTGGTGACGGATGGCTTACCGGCGCTGGCGCTAGCGATAGAACCTGCAGAGCCAAACGTGATGGATCGCCCACCCAACGACCCTAGCGAGAGCATTTTTTCGCGCGGGTTAGGGCTGTACATGATCCGGATTGGGATTGTCTTGGCGGTGATTGCGATCGCCCTCATGGTGTTTGCCTACAACTACACCAAAACGGTACCCGGTGACCCTGAACGCTGGAAAACCATGGTGTTTACCACGCTCTGCCTGGCGCAGATGGGTCACGCCATGGCCATTCGCTCCAACACGCAGCTCACCATAGAAATTAGTCCGTTTTCTAACCCCTATGTGTTGGCCGCTGTGACCCTCACTAGCTTGCTGCAACTGGCTTTAATCTATGTAGAGCCACTGCGCAACTTCTTTGGCACCCATCTGTTGAGCTTCACCGAAGTGATGATTTGCATTGGCTTCAGTGCGCTGATGTTTGTCTGGGTAGAGATGGAGAAACTGTTTGTCCGCTGGTATTTTCGGCGCAAGAAAGCATAGCGCCAGCAAGTGTAGCGTAACGCCTGCGGCATCCGAGAACCGCGCCGCGTTTCTGCAAGGAATACCGTCCCTACCTGTAGAAT
>JAYUYI010000280.1:0-1736 GCA_043752545.1 Thermoleptolyngbya sp. | reverse complement strand
TGAAATAGATCTTTAAGCAAGCGCTGCACGGTTTCAGGATTGCCATCGTAGACGCTGCCTTCACGCAACGTGGCGATCGCCTGCAATTCCTGTTGATTTACTTCACCGTAGGCGATAGGATAAATTCGCACACCGCTATTACTCAGTAAACCCTGCACCTGAGCAAACTGTAACCCTTTCGTAACTTCACCATCAGACAGCAGCACCAACGAAAAGCGACCATTGGGATCAGCCCGCTTTTTTGTCATCAAATCGGATAGCCCGATCATCAGCCCGTCATACATGGCAGTACTGCCGTCGGCTTTCAAGTCATCGATCGCCACCATTAGCCGCTGCTGTTCTAGTTGATTAAACGGCGCTAGCTTTATCCGCCGGACTGTGGTGTCGCTAAAGGTGACTAACCCCACCTGATTGCCCGCATTAATAGAACCGCTGGCCAACCGTAACGCCTTTTTCACGCCATCAAGGCGATCGCCATCCATTGACCCACTAGTATCGATCACCAGCATCATATAGACAGTGCGATCGCCATCTTTGCGCTGCTTCCAAAACGACTGCGCCGACTCTAGGACAGTCCCTGTCGGAACAGGCGGAAATTTCTTGGCGTTAAGGTAGGGCGTGGTTTCAAACCCGAGGGTCTTGGCGGCCTGCTGCATCGGGGCAGCGGTGGCAAAGGCAGTGAATTTTGTTAAGGCTTCTTGCTGTGCTGGCGTGTTCCATGTGAACGACACCAGCGGACTGCTGTGCGGGACACCAAAGGGGACATAGCCCGTCTGCTCAAATCCCGGCGTTTGCTTCAGCGTTGCATAGCTTTGGTAATCGAGTGGAAATGCCTGAAGCTTTTGCTGGTCGCGCAAGAAGATATCTTTTAAGTCGAGCGTGGTTTGGGTGGTGACCAAAACCTGATTTTGAAACGCGGTAAACATGGAGGCAATCTGGGGCGACTGCAAATCGGCAGCGGTTAGCGGTTTGCCATCTTTGTTGTGTCCGGCAGCTTGCCAAAAGATGGTGTACAGCAAATTCAGTGCCGAAGAACTGCTGTAGGGATTGGGATAGCCCAGCGTCAGTTGCCCCGCTAAGATCGCATCTAGCAACCGATCAAAGGTGACTTCTCCACCCGCCGCTAGCGCCTGATAGGCTTGACTTTCGACGACAAACCCGGTGCTATTGGGGACTAGAGCCGCGTTGACAGGCGTAAAGGGCGTGCCTCGCTGTTTGAGAATCTGTAGCCACAGCTCGTTAGAGGGAGTGTAGCCTGCGGGTTTAGCAGCGGCAGCGGCGATTAGCTGCGCTCCTAGCCCAGACGGAATGTTGCGAATGCCAACCTGAATCACCTCTCCCGATTTCACCGTTTGCTGCTGTTGGTTAAATGCCTCCGCCACATCAATTAGCCAGCGTTCATCGCGCCGTTCAGCATTGGCTTTTTCGGCAGAGCTAAAGATCTCTAGATAGACTGTCTTGGCATCAGGAGTTGGCTTGGCACCGTATAGCGGATAGTCGTCTAGATTGGGCAGTGGCTCTTCTAGGGCGGTGACCACAACTTTTTCGGCCACATAATCCGGCACGAAGGCATCTTGGACAGCCACCGCAAATTCAAGTTGTTCACGGCTTGGAAGCTGCTCACGTAATCCTGCACACGCGACCAATAGGCTCAGGCAAAGCCCGATCGCAAACCCCACGTTGAACTTAAAGTGTGATTTCATGATGAAGTTCCTCACGACTGTAGGGCGTTTTTG
>JAYUYI010000279.1:0-1739 GCA_043752545.1 Thermoleptolyngbya sp. | reverse complement strand
TGCCGCCCGCTAGCGTCGGGTCATCGGCAAACGTCAAAAACTGATCCCAGTCGGCGCTCACCCAGGTATCGGTGGGGACAGTGCTGAGAACAGGGGGCGGATTGACCATAGAACGGTAGCTCCATCGCCTTAGGCTTCCCTTTATTGTAGAGGCAGAACTTAAGCTATCTTTGTTTACCTGACCTCACAAATCTGCCATGACGAGTTCCGATGCGCCCCTCTCCACCGCCACCCATTTGCCCCGTAAGTCTGCTCGTCCCTGGCTGTTGGCGCTATGGACGACGGGGGTATTCGCCTTTCTCTATTTGCCGATCGCCGTTCTGGTGTTGATGAGCTTCAACGACTCCAGAATTCTATCGCTGCCGTTCAAACGGTTTACGACTCGGTGGTATGGCGCGGCGATCGCCGATACTGCCATCCGCATTTCCTTGTGGAACTCGCTCAAGGTAGCGGCCATGGCGACAATTTTGGCCACGGTTTTTGGACTGCTGGCCGGGTTTGCGATCTACCGCTATCGGTTTTTTGGCAGAAATGCGTTTCGGATTGCGCTAAATCTGCCGATTTTGTTGCCCGGAGTGGTGACGGGGGTGGCAATGCTGGCCTATTTTTCTAGCTTGGGGCTAGATTTATCGCTGTGGACGGTAATTTTTGGCCATGCGATGTTTGGTCTACCCGTAGCGCTGGGATCGATTTTGACGCGGCTGGGGCAGTTTCCCCGCAGCCTAGAAGAAGCCGCCTATGACCTGGGTGCCACCCCGGTGCAGATGTTCCGCGATGTGCTGTTTCCATACATTCGCAGTGCGGTGATTGCCGGGGCGCTCCTGGCATTCACGCTATCGTTTGACGAAGTGGTGGTAACCATTTTTCTGACCGGGCGCGACAACACGCTGCCGATGGAAATTTGGGGTCGATTGCGCACGAATATTACGCCCGAAATTGCGGCGATCGCCACCCTAGTGCTCACGGCAAGTACGGTGCTGGTGTTGGTCAGTCAGGTATTGGGGAAGGATGAGACGGTACGGTAGAAGTAGAGAGATTGTGGAGGCGGGACGCATGGATGGCGATCGCATTGTGTATCTAGATCGGGTGAGCAAGATCTACGGTGGGGCGAGTGGTGAGGTATATGCGGTGCGCGATGTGACGCTGGATGTGCGTCCGGGGGAGTTTTATTCGCTGCTGGGGTCTAGTGGGTCGGGCAAGACGACGACGCTGCGGCTAATTGGGGGATTTGAGATTCCCGAATATGGCCAGGTGTTTATTGGGGGAGAGGACGTAACGACGCTGCCGCCCTATCGCCGCAATGTGCATACGGTATTCCAAAGCTATGCGCTATTTCCGCATATGACGGTGGTAGAGAATATTGCCTACCCGTTGCAGATTGCTCAGGTGCCTCGCTCTGAGATTGCGCCCCAGGTGCAAGAATCGCTGCGGATGTTTCGGATTGAGGGGTTGGGCGATCGCCGTCCGGCTCAGCTATCGGGTGGCCAGCAGCAGCGGGTGGCGCTAGCTCGGGCGCTGATCAGCCGTCCCAAAGTGCTGCTACTAGATGAACCGCTGTCGGCATTAGATGCCAAAATCCGCGAAGAGGTGCGGCAAGAACTGCGCGATTTACAGCGGCAAACCAATATTACGTTTATCTATGTCACCCACGACCAGGAAGAAGCGCTGGCCTTGAGCGATCGCATTGCCGTGATGTCGAATGGCCGCGTCGAGCAAGTCGGGACACCGAAGGACATCTA
>JAYUYI010000278.1:0-1740 GCA_043752545.1 Thermoleptolyngbya sp. | reverse complement strand
GGGAGACGGAATTCCGTCTCCCCGCTGGGGGTTTGTTGGTTCAGCAAAAACTTTATTTCAAAATATAATATCTTTGCTTAATAGTAACCCAAAGTACCCCTCAATTTGCAACCAATGCTTTGATCAGGTCGATCGCCTTGTCAAGCCCAATGACGGCGGCGAAGATCGCCAAAAACAGCGTAACGGTACCCCAGAACCCAAGCCGTGAAAGCAGCCCTAACCAAAATTCTGTACGGCGTAGTTTAAGCTGCGATCGCTCTTCTTCTAGCCGAGTTTCCAGTGCTTTGATGCGTTCCTCTAGGGCGGTGATCTGTTGGCGGTTCGCGTAGGTATCGGACTGCTGGCTATAGCGGAGCGCCAGCCCCACCACGCTGTTGGCTCCCCCCTCAAACAATGCGGATCGAATTTTTTCGACCACGTTTGCGATTTCCCGTAGCTCTCGGTCAAGGGTTTTGATTTGTTCTTCTGCCCGCACCATATCGAGCTGTATTTCACGGCTTCGGCCAGAACTGCGGCGGCTCACGATATCGTTCAGCAAGCTCAAAAACTGAGCCTGCTCAGCGCCCCACAGGGTTGAGCTTTTCTGGAATACGGTATCTTTGTCGACCCCTATTTTCCGCAAGAACTTCACAACATGGTCGGCGCTGCTGTCGTCAGAGATCCAGACCGTTGGGGCATAGCGGTTGAGGTTTTTGAATTGCTCGTGGGCAAACGACGTGCCGGGTTGAGACTCCATCACCCCAACATCAACGCAGATCATGTAGGGCGATTCGTTGCGGCCTAGCCACGCGGCTGCCTCGCCAACGCTATGGACGTGGATCAATTCGACCGGATAGTGAATTTGTGGATTTTTGGCAATCTGTAGCCGAAATGCTTGGGCATCAGCATCGGAGTCGTCGATCAGCAATATTGTGGCAGTTTCTGATTGCATGGGGGCAGTCCCATGGGTTACGGCCCGCTGAGGCTTTGAATTTTTTGGAGGATTTCGATCTCTGACCCCCAGTCTATCGTGTCGATTGAGCGATGCCGCAGCGTCATGACGAGTTCACGGGTAACGGCTGCGGCGTTGCGGTGGACAAATTCACTTCGGCCCTGTAGGTCGTGGTCACCGCTGTACACAAAGCTAGACTCAAATCCTTCCCAGGTGTTGAGCCAGCGAGAGGCCGCCACGACAATGATCCGATGGGTTGGCTCTAGGGAGCGCAGGCTTCGCCTGGGTTTGGGTTGAGCTGCCGCTGGGTTCGAGCAGGCGATCGCCCCCAAGAATAAGCAAACGATATAGTAGTCCTTGATTTCTTCCCGTTTGGTTTCACCCCGCAGCGGCATAAAGATCCAGGCCGATACATCGCGGTCTGGAATACCAGGCGGGAAATGTCGCCGAATTTGTTGGACATAGCCGTAGGGCGTGCGGGTGGAGCCACCAATCTTCTCTACGACCTGCCGGGTATGTTTCTTTCGCCGCCGCCACAGTAGGTCGTGAATCCACTGCAAAAAATCAATAATGTGTCGATCGACCTGCATGGCCTCACTCACGAAAAAATTCTTTGATCAGTCGTTTAAGCTGGCGTTTTGAAGATGCACGACTGTCCCGCAGGGCGGTTTCCCAGAAATGGCGACCCGGTACATTGATGTGGGTGGTGGTGGCGCGTAGAAAAATTCCCTGCACCGCTAAAAATCCTCGCATCCGGTCGGTCACCGGGATGGTAGCGCCACGATCTTGCACCCGTGCAACTAAGCTGG
>JAYUYI010000277.1:0-4643 GCA_043752545.1 Thermoleptolyngbya sp. | reverse complement strand
CTGCTGGGGGCAGCTGAGAATTGATGAGTCGAACTCTAGAACCCGCTTCATCAACTAGGTCGATGGCCTTATCTGGCAAGAAGCGATCGGCGATGTAGCGATCGGACAGTTTTGCAGCGGCTTCTAGGGCAGCATCTGAGATTTTGAGCTTGTGATGCTGCTCGTAGCGTTCGCGCAGCCCGCGCAAAATCTCAATCGTCTCGTCAACAGTGGGTTCACCCACCATGACGGGTTGAAAACGCCGCTCTAAGGCAGCATCCCGTTCAATGTGCTTGCGATATTCGTCAAGTGTTGTAGCCCCGATGCACTGTAGTTCACCCCGTGCCAAAGCAGGCTTGAGGATGTTGGCTGCATCGATTGCGCCCTCTGCTGCACCCGCACCAATTAGCGTGTGCACTTCGTCAATTACCAGGACGACGTTTCCGGCTTGCCGGATTTCGTCCATGATTTTCTTTAAGCGCTCTTCAAATTCACCCCGATACTTGGTGCCTGCAACCAGCAGACCAATGTCAAGCGTAACCACCCGCTTGTCTTCTAAGATGTCGGGGATATCGTTGTTGGAAATGCGCTGGGCTAGCCCTTCGGCGATCGCCGTTTTACCCACACCAGGCTCACCAATCAACACCGGGTTATTTTTGGTACGACGACCGAGGATTTGGATGACTCGTTCAATTTCCTTTTGACGGCCAACCACGGGGTCAAGCTTGCCTTCAGCAGCCATTTGCGTCAAATTGGAACCAAATTCGTCTAGAGTTGGCGTCTTGGTACGACCTTGACTGCCCCCTGTAGAAACCTCAGCGGTTTCACCCAGCATCCGAATCACCTGGGTGCGCACCTTAGAAAGATCAACGCCCAGATTCTCTAGAACCCGAGCGGCCACGCCTTCACCTTCACGAATCAACCCCAATAAGAGATGTTCCGTGCCAATGTAATTGTGACCCAGTTGGCGGGCTTCTTCGAGAGACAGTTCAAGAACTCGCTTCGCCCGGGGGGTGAAGGGAATCTCGACTGCAACGAATCCTGATCCCCGTCCAATAATCTTCTCTACTTCAATCCGAGCATCTTTGAGGTTGACGCCCATGGATTTCAGCACTTTGGCGGCGACGCCGGTCCCTTCTCCAATCAGACCCAGGAGGATCTGTTCTGTCCCTACAAAGTTGTGACCCAGGCGACGAGCTTCTTCCTGGGCAAGCATGATCACCTTAATGGCTTTCTCTGTGAAGCGTTCAAACATGGCAGTGTGTATACCCGCTGCGTGCCGTTATTGCTGATTCTAACATAGGGTAGGAGATTCCACCGGGCGGTCGCAAATCGAACAGCCAGCATTAACAGAAAGCCCCAGCATTAACAGAAAGCTAGAGATGTAGTTTGATCCCGCCACTGGATGGGGAGGGCATGGGAGGAGCGCTATGCACCGCAATCAAGGGGTTAGCCCTGAGGAAGGGAATTGTCCCCGAGGAAGCATAGTGCTAGCAAAAGATACTTATGTCAAGAGGGAAAGAAAGATTATCTGTCCGTGCAGCGGTGCTCAAGGCTTGCCATCCCGACCGATATAGGCGATCGCCCGCCTGACTCCACCAAGTGTGCAGCCGCCCAGAAAACTCCGATTGCTTTAATCCTTTTCGCCAGAGAATTAGCGCATCTTCGTCTGGATTTTGGTAATAACGCTTACGATTGCCTACGTCTGTAAAATCGAATTGCCGATAAAGGGCGATCGCGGCTTGATTTGATACCCGTACTTCTAGCGTCACCCACTCCATCTCTCGCTGCCATGCCGCCTGCATTAGCGCGGTCACCATGAGGTATCCCAATCCTTGACCTTGACAGCCGGGATCTACCGCCAGGATAGTGATATGAGCTTCGTCGAGAATAGTCCAGAGACAGGCTAGAGCCAGCAGCGGCGACGAAGATGGGTAAAGGGGAGACGGGTGGAGATTGGGGTCAAACGCCGCCAGCATGACACTATTGGGGCTTTCCACTTCTCGTTGATAGCCGTCAGCCGTCCACATGCCACCTAAACAGTATTGATCGAGCGCCACAGCGGCGGGGATCAAGGACGCTGTAAGCGGGGCGATCGCCAAAGATTTCACGTTATTTTCCACAGATGTGGCCGATTCCAAACTTTTATTTTGATTTCGAGCTGAGGACAACAGCTCACAATTGTACACTGGTAAGTTATGTAGGCTTTAGCGGTCTCAATTTACCTGAATTGCTCTGAGAGACAGAATCGAGCGCAAAGCTAATTTCAGCCCAACAGCGACCTAGTGACCTAAGTAGTAAGCGACCTCAAGTAGTAAAGGATAGTTCAGCCCAATGGTATTTACTTCCCCCGCAGCATTGGCAAACTCTGGTCGTCAGTACTTGCCAACTGTCACAGACGCGGCCTCTCCAAACCAGCATTTGATGCCCCTGACGGCTGGCGTCAATGACCGAGATCATCTGGAAATCGGGGGATCCGATGTGACAACACTGGTGGAGCAGTTTGGGTCACCGCTCTATATTTTAGATGAGGCAACGCTGAGGACGGCCTGCCGCCAGTATCGAGACGCCTTTCGGCACTACTATCCGGGCGACTCGCTGGTGCTGTATGCGTCTAAAGCCTGGAACTGCTTAGCCGTTTGCGCCATAGTCGCCAGCGAAGGCTTAGGCGTGGACGTGGTGTCGGGGGGGGAACTATATACCGCCGTTCAAGCTGGGGTACCGTCACAAGCCCTATATTTACACGGGAACAACAAGTCGGTAGAAGAACTGACTTTAGCTGTCTCAACGGGTTGCACCATCGTCGTAGATAACTGGCTAGAACTGCATACGTTAGTAGAACTCGCGGCAGTAGAACCTGCGGTCGATAGCGCTGCTCCGGCTCCCGCTGCAATTCGGATTTTGCTGCGGTTGACGCCAGGGATTGAGTGCCATACCCATGAATATATTCGTACAGGGCACTTAGACAGCAAATTTGGGTTTGATCCCGACCAGCTTGACGCCGTTTTTGCCTTTATTATTCAGCATCCGTCCCTAAATTGTGTGGGGCTACACGCTCATATTGGTTCTCAAATTTTTGAACTTCAGGCTCATCAAGATTTAACGGGAGTCATGGTGCAGTGGCTGCGGAAAGCGGCACAGTATGGCATTGCGGTACAAGAGTTGGATATTGGCGGCGGGCTAGGTATTTGCTACACCGAAGCCGATGATCCCCCTAGTATTGATCAGTGGGTACAGGTGATTTGTGAGGGGATCGTGAATGCCTGTGCCCGTGAGCAGGTGCCCTTACCTCGCCTGATCTCGGAGCCGGGACGGTCTTTGATTGGGTCTGCTTGTGTGACGGCATACACCATGGGTAGCCAAAAGACGGTGCCCGGTATTCGCACCTATGTCACGGTGGATGGCGGCATGTCTGACAACCCCAGACCGATTACCTATCAATCGGTGTACCGAGCAGTGGTGGCTAGTCGGATGTCGGAACTCCTAACAGAATCTGTGGCGATCGCCGGAAAACACTGTGAATCAGGCGATATTGTAATTAAACAGGCCATGCTGCCAAAGACTGAGCCAGGAGACATTCTCGTCGTGATGGGAACGGGAGCCTACAATTACAGCATGGCGTCAAACTACAATCGACTGCCCCGTCCGGCAGCGGTAATAGTCAACGATGGGGAGGCTAACCTAATATTGCAGCGCGAAGTTTACCAAGACCTGATTCGGCACGATTGTTTGCCAGAAAGGTTGACTAAACCGCCCGCATGACTCCGCAGGACATTATTTGCCAGCGACGCTGGGGAGCAATCCACGTCTTCAAAAAAGCGCGAATGCAGGAATTTTGATCCCCTAGAGTAAAGTTAACAGCAAGCAATGAAGCGCGTTGTTTTCTGCAAAGGGGTGACGGATCGGCAGCTTTCGCGTAATGTAGGCGTTGACAATACGAAATTTTTTGAATTAAGAGCTTTGGCCTCGTTTAAGGGCAATACTGAACCAGCGGATACTGAGACAGTTGATTGTGACTACCTCTCTTGCATTTAATTATGAAGCTAGCCAGGTGTGTGACTAAGATTTCGTGAAATCTGGGCTGAAAGACTCGCTTTAACATCAATCCGATGGGATCTTTGATCAAGCAATGGCTGACACACCCTGGCTGGACTCAGTCCTTGCTGCTGCCTGCGGTCGATGTACTGCTGGTACTAGCATTGACATATATGGTGTTGGTCATTATTGGCGATCGCCGCACTCTCTGGATGGTTCGGGGATTAATTGTGCTGATGTTGGCATCGGCTTTTAGTAACGCGGTGCATCTCAAACTCTTGAGCTTTGTGTTAGAAAAGCTGGTGATTGGTTCGGCAGTGGCGATGGCCTTTATTTTGCAGGCTGAATTTCGTCGCTTGTTGGAACAGCTAGGCCGAGGTGAAATTCGTCAGCTGTTCTTGCCCGCCAACGAAGCAGTGCCCAAACCCGATAACGTCATTGATGAAATTGTGGATGCGGTAAAAGAGCTATCTCAAAACCGAACAGGAGCGTTGTTGATCTTAGAAACCAGCCGCCCAATTGATGAACGTGATTTTTCCGTCCCTGGTGTGCGGTTAAATGCCGAGGTCTCTAAAGAGTTGCTGCAAACTATTTTTCAAACGTCAACCCTGCTTCACGATGGGGCTGTT
>JAYUYI010000276.1:0-4644 GCA_043752545.1 Thermoleptolyngbya sp. | reverse complement strand
CGTTTGGTACCTTTACCCGAGAAATCAAGCGCACCGGGGATCAGCTAACGGCAGCTCGGCTCAAGGCTGAGGCAGCCATGCAGCTAGTGGGAGAGACTCTAGGGCTGGCCAGCGAGGGCAGCTTTGGCCCCCATCCGGCAATTCCCTACCTGCCCTGCAATCGGGAATTGGTAATGTTGCTTGACGCTACTCATGACCTAGAAATCGTCGGCTACGATTTTTCGAGCGACACCAATTACCGGCAGCAGGTGGTAAACAGCCTAGAGGCGGCACTGGCTTTTGCCCAACAGATTGGCTTCCCAAGCCACGGTCTAGTGGTAATGCCAACCGCTGACCCAGGCGACCCCGCGACTGTGAGCAAAGGTATTGTGACAGAATCTGAGCTGCGGCAGGCCGTTATACCCTGGTTGCAGCGTCAAGGCAGCGCCTATTTGGAAACAGACATGCGCGCCATGGTCAACCCGACGCGGATGCAGGCGATCGCCCGTGCCACCCAAGATCTAATCCGCAAGCTGCGCAGCTACTGCCCCCGCTGTGACGCCCCCGGTTTTGCTGTCAGCGATCGCAAGCCGGGTCTGCCCTGCGGGTTATGCCATACCCCTACCGACCTCACCCTGGCCGCTGTTTACCGCTGTCAGAAATGCGGGTTGACCCAAGATCGGCTCTACCCCGATGGGATTGAGCTGGCCGACCCAGCCCAGTGTGCCTATTGCAATCCTTAATGTATTCCAAGACTGTATTCCAAGACTGTATTGCCAGCCTTAATCTCGGGTCATTGTGAAGGCGATAGCTCATCTCAAGCAACCGTTGCCATACTAAGAGGACGTAACGATTGTCACTATTTTTAATTTCACGGGGTTTATTCACCAATGCCAAATTTTTATCGCGATGACAACAACGGCTCCCGTTCATTTGAGCTACCCGGTGCCAAGCCCCACTACAATCCCGATCGCCCTGGACAGGTAGAGCACATTGCCCTCGACCTAGTCCTAGATATTCCCCACAAGCGCTATACAGGCACCTGCACGATTCGCCTCAACCCCGTGCGGCATGGCATCGATCGCCTCACCCTAGATGCCGTAAATCTCACCATTGCGGCGGTCAACGTGGGAGACGTGGCTCAACCGTTTGACTACGACGGGGAGCAGGTGCAGGTGCATCTAACGCAGGCGACCACGGCAGGACAGGCCATAGAGGTGGCGATCGCCTACAGCAACGACAACCCTCAACGCGGCATCTACTTCATTGCGCCCGACCAGTACTATCCGCAAAAACCCGTACAGGTTTGGACTCAGGGCGAAGATGAAGACTCTCGCTTTTGGTTTCCCTGCTTCGACTATCCGGGGCAACTAACCACCAGTGAAATTCGCGTCCGTGTGCCCAAATCCCTGCTGGCAATTTCCAACGGCGAATTAGTCGAAACCCAGGAAGACGGTGACGATAAAATTTATCATTGGCAGCAAAAAGAAGTCCATCCGACTTACTTAATGACGCTGGCCGTGGGAGACTTTGCCGAACTGCGCGACGAATGGAACGGCAAACCCGTCACTTACTATGTCGAAAAAGGACGAGAAGACGACGCTCGCCGCAGCATGGGCAAAACGCCGCAAATGATTGAGTTTTTTAGCGAAACTTTTGGCTATCCCTACCCCTTTCCCAAGTATGCCCAGGTCTGCGTCGATGACTTTATCTTTGGTGGTATGGAAAATACCTCCACCACCCTGCTGACCGATCGCTGCCTGATTGATGCCCGCGCGGCGATCGATAACTTAGGCACCGAAAGCCTGGTGGCGCACGAGCTAGCCCACCAGTGGTTTGGTGATTTGGTGGTGATTAAGCACTGGTCCCACGCCTGGATTAAGGAAGGCATGGCCTCTTATTCGGAGGTGCTGTGGATCGATCATGAATATGGCGCAGCAGATGCCGCGTACTATCGGCTCAACGAAGCCCGCAGCTACATTTCAGAAGACAGCAGCCGCTACCGCCGCCCGATCGTCACCCATGTGTATCGCGAGGCGATCGAACTCTACGATCGCCACCTCTACGAAAAAGGGTCGTGTGTGTATCACATGATGCGGGCAGAACTGGGAGATGAGCTGTTCTTCAAAGCGGTTCGCACCTTTGTCAACGATAATGCCCACAAAACAGTAGAGACAATTGATTTACTGCGAGCCGTTGAAACCGCAACGGGGCGCAACCTCAATTTCTTATTCGACCAATATGTTTACCGGGGTGGCCACCCGGCCTATAAGCTGGCCTATAGCTGGGATAGCGACAGTCAGCTCGCCAAACTGACGGTGACCCAAACGCAGGCCAAAGAAGGCGAGACGGGGCTAGGGAGCGGCCTGTTCGATCTAAAAATTCCGATTGGCTTTGGCGATGCCGAGGGGTCTTCGCTAAAAACCTTCACCGTGCGCGTGCATGAACGCGAACAAACCTTTTATTTTCCTCTAGAAACAAAGCCCCAGTTCATCAGCTTTGATGTCGGTAACCATGTACTCAAAACCGTGACGCTGGAGTATGGCGTTGCAGAGCTAAAGGCGCAGTTGCAGCATGATCTCGACCCTGTGTCGCGGATTTATGCGGCGATCGCCCTAGCCAAAAAAGGCAATCTGGAAGGGGTCAAAGCGCTGGCACAGGCTCTCAACACCGATCCATTTTGGGGCGTGCGGGCTGAAGTGGCCAGTTCACTGGCCAGCATTAAGCTAGACCAGGCGTTTGCAGCCCTGGTTGAAGGACTGACCGATAGTGACGCCAGAGTGCGCCGCGCCGTAGTAGACGCGCTAGCGGGGATCAAAACCACAGACAGCTATAAGGCTCTAAAACCCCTAGTGGAAAAGGGCGATCCCAGCTACTACGTGGAGGCCGCTGCCATGCGATCGCTGGGCACTGTTGCCGCCGGAACTGTGAATGCCAAAACGGGTAAATCTAAGGACGAAAAAGCGCTGAAGCTGCTGAAGTCGGTGTTGGAAGAACGAGCGGGATGGAACGAAATTTTGCGAAGTGGGGCGATCGCCGGACTCAGCAAACTCAAAACGTCCACAGCCGCCCTCGATCTGATTTTGGACTATACCCAATTAGGCACTCCCCAGGCGCTACGGCTAGCCGCAATCCGCGCTCTTGGAGCTATTTCTACGGGACAAGATAAAGCCAATAGCGATCGCATCCTCGACCACCTCAGCACCCTGGCTGACGAATCGTTTTTCTTGACCCAAGTAGCTGTCGTCGTGGCTCTGGGGCAAATGGAAACTATTAAAGCAGCGGGCATTCTGCAAGCCTTGGCAGATCGCACCCCCGACGGACGCGTTCGCCGCATGGCCGAAGAAGCAATCCAGCGAGTGCACAAAAATGCTGGGCAAGACCAGTCGGTGAAAAAGCTGCAACAAGACCTCGATCAGCTGAAAAAAGACAACCAGGACTTAAAGAGCCGCTTGGAAAGCCTAGAGGCCAAAACTTCGGCTAAGCCAGCTTCTTGATCTAGAGGCAAATTCCTGTAGTGGCATTTAACTCTCGTTCCCAGCCTCCTGGCTGGGAATGCCGGGTAGCGGCTCTGCCGCTTCATCGTAGAGGAGGCAGAGCCGCCGAATCCACGTTCCCAGGCAGAGCCTGAGGAACGAGGCTGTATTTTTGGGTGTGATGGGCATTGCCTAGCCTAACCTTGATTTCCCCTGGGGTGGGCATCTTGCCCGCTTAGGCTGGACGGGCGAGACGCCCATCCCACAAGACTTTAGATCAAGTTGCACATCGCGTTAATTCTGTGTTTTCAAGTAGATACCTGCCCTATGCATGAAGTTTTGATGAATCATTCCCGTAAATTACGGACATTTTGGCAGCGAAAGGGAATCCTAAAGTCAGACCTGATCCCCAACTTTTGCGCAACTGTTCCGTTCAGGACTGCATCTTAGCGATCGCGTCCCTGACGAAATTGCGCGACGGCATACTGCCTCACCCCTGAAGCGTTTCGTCTTGGATTTGGAGCATACCAAATGTCCTCCCCGATCAATTTGTTTCAAATCGGTGTCGAAGTCGTGCAGCAAAACGCCTCCTGCCGTCGCTGCCGTTGCTGCCGATCCAGATCCAGTTGCTCTAGCCCCAGACACGTCTCCTGCTGCTCCATCTGCTGCTCTGAACGATACCGAAGCAGCTCAGTTGCTGAAGCAAGGCAACAAAGCCCTCAAAACTGGCAAATTCGCTGAAGCCGTCGCGCACCTTGAAACCTACACACAGCGATCTCCAGCATAAAGACTATGCTCAGGCTCAGATGTGGTTGGTCAAAGCGTACAAGGGCAACGATCAAAAAGCAGCGGCGATCGCCCTTTGCCGAGAACTTGTGACCCACGAAAAACCCTTCGTGCAGATTTGAGCGAAACAATCTTTGCAAAACCTGGCTCCCGACGAGCCACTGCCCGATCCGGAACCCGCTCCCGCTCTGGCCTCCACGGCCTCCCCTTCCTCCCCGCTCTCCTCCCAATCCTTCTCCCCTGACTCCCCATCGCCTGACTCTCGCCCCCTGCTGCCCAAAGCAGGCCGCGCTGCCAAAGCCGGGGTTGCCCTAGTGATGAAAGGGGTGGCGGCTAATTTGGCACTGGCCTCTGGCGCTACCTTGACGCTGCTATCGGGGATGATTTTGGCGCTGTCGATGGC